>JAEZIB010000115.1 GCA_023416275.1 Bacillota bacterium
CCGAGGCTTTTCAAGGTTTATTGCCATTTCCATTGCTCTAATAACCAGATCCTTTGTAATGCGGTCTCCCATTGCATAGCCAACGACATCTTTAGTACAGAGGTCTTTAACTATCGCAGTATATAACCAACCTTCTTCGGTCCAATTGTATGTAATGTCTCCTACCCAGACAGTATTTGGTAATTTAACATTAAAGTCTTGTTTTAGCAAGTTTGGAGCTATTGGTAAATCGTGTTTTGAATTAGTTGTTTGCTTCCACTTTGGCCTTCTCAATGACCTAATTCCATTTTCCTTCATTATTCTATATACGGTGCTTCTACAACATGGTATTTTCTCTTTGACATTGTGCCATAAAGAGTCTAGCCCAGCCATTGGATCCTTATTATGGGATTCTTCAAGAATATCAAGAATTCTCTTGTTTTTCTTGGAACGATTGGATTCTGGCCTATTTAAGTAACTATAATATCCACTCCGAGATACTTTTAATATCTCGCACATTTTCTCAACAGAACACTCGGATTTATGAGCCTTTATGCATTCATATTTTTCAAAGACTGGTACTTTTTCTGCATCTATATAAAAATGGCGATTGATTTTTTTAATACATTTACTGTATCCTTCAAATCATCATTTTCTTTTTTCATTTTCTTAAGCTCTGCCTCAAGCTCTTTAATCCTTGAGTTGTCGCTATTTTCAGGTTCTTTAGCAGAAGTTACCCAACGCCTCAAAGCAGGCTCTGATACATCAAGGCTCCTACTAACTTCGCTAATAGATTTACCTTTTTCAATAACCATTTTTACAGAACTTGCTTTAAATTCATCATCATATCTTTTTTGCTTATTGCTTCCCATTTTGTCTGCCCTCCATGATTTTATTATACAATCAAGAGGTTGTGTCCGTCAAAGTCAGCATAACTCAATCGATGGGTTACTTTCTACGCAGGATTATGAAAAGCAGAACCAAAGAGATGATATTAGTATACTAACTTTAAAGAAAGATACAAGTGAACCAAAAACCTATTCGAGAGTATTAGCCGGAAGACGTGTTTTTGCCAACCGTGAACAGTTTGGCTTTGAAGTGCGTCTATGAATAAATTGATTTATGTGAAGAGAAAACCAAGGGCTTAGAATAAAGTATTTGTTAGATATTTCTTAGGACAACCAATGGGTGTTAATAAGAAACAATACATAAATTTCTCCAAAAACTTAGATGTAATTTTGTATAATATAAAGGTTACAAATCACAGCTAAGGAGAGATTTAAAATGGAACATAAAAAGAGCGTTACAGTTATTCCGCCAGATCCAAAGTATGATTCACATATTAGGATCGAACAAAAGCAATTGAATGTGGCCGCTTACTGCAGAGTAAGCACAAGATTTGAGCAGCAGGAAAACAGTTATGAAGCTCAGATTGCTTACTACACAAGAAAGATTGAATCCAACAAGAATTGGAACTGTGTTGGTATCTATGCTGATGAAGGAAAGGCAGCTACTGGCACAAAATTTCGAGATAGCTTCAATGATATGATAGAAGATTGCTATGATGGCAAAATTGATCTTATCCTTACTAAGTCAATTAGCCGATTCGCTAGAAATACAGTTGATTTTCTCAGGGTTATTCGGGAGCTAAAAGAGAGGCAAATACGCATCATTTTTGAAAAAGAGAATATCGACACTATGGATAACACTGGAGAGTTACTTATCACCATCTTGAGCAGTCAAGCGCAGGAAGAAAGCCGGAATTTAAGTGAAAACACAAGATGGGGCATAGTACGAAAATTTGAACAGGGAATCGTTCAAGTAAATCATAACAAGTTTATGGGATACACAAAAGATTCAAATGGGAGATTAATCGTAGTTCCAGAAGAAGCTGAAGTAGTTCAAAAAGTATATGACTTATATGTTGCAGGTTTTAGCGCTTCTAAAATTGCGCGAATTCTTGAAACTGAAGGAATAAAAACAACTACTGGAAATGACAAGTGGCATAGCAGTACTATTTACAAAATGCTTAAATGTGAAAAGTATATTGGAGATGCTATTTTGCAAAAGACATATACGATTGATTTTCTCACTAAGAAGAAGGTTATGAATAATGGCTATGTAAAGAAGTATTATGTTAGAAACAGCCATGAGGCAGTTATTAGTAAAGAGCTTTATTATAAAGTTCAAGAGGAGCTAAAAAGAAGAAGTACGAAAAAAGCTAGTGAAGTTCGAAAGAGATATAGCTCATCATACCCTTTAAGTGGACTAATTGTTTGTGGAGTATGCAATAACGTATACCACAGAGTAACCTGGTGGAATAAAAGTGGAAAGTCATTTGTCTGGCGATGTCGGGAGCGATTAAAAAATGGAACTACAAAATGCAAAAAATCGTCAACGGTAAAAGAAGCATTAATGCTGGATTTACTAGTGGAATTGTTTACATCAATTCTAGAAACAACAATTAATGAAGCAACAGCATATTTGATGAAAACAAAAGCTGCGTTAAAGAATTACCTATTAACTGATAAATTAGAGTTTGATAAAAACGATATAACCAAAGCTGTATTGAATGAAACGATTGAACGGATAGTCATCAAGGATGAAAGAACTGCAACGGTGTACTTTAAATCCGGATTAATTATGGAAAAAGACTTTATCAAGACAATTGAATAATTGTTCAGAATAAAGCTCTCAAACCACA
>JAEZIB010000127.1 GCA_023416275.1 Bacillota bacterium
TTACTGAAGATGGAGTATTAGCAAACATCACATTTGAAATAACAGGAACTCAAAAAGTAACAACTCCTGTTAAATTCAATGAAGGCGGAGCTTTCGGCGATGGCAACATGGCTAAAATTTCAGCACTCAAATTTACAGATGGTAGTGTAACTATAACAGATGGCGGAATAACTCCTCCAGTAATAGCTCCTACAACTGCAACATTTGATTTAACTACTCCTGCAGATATTAATGTAACATTAACAGCTAATGGAAACACATTCGCTGGTATCACAGGTTTAACAAAGGGTACTGATTATACAGTATCAGGTAATACAGTAACAATATTAAAGAGTTATCTTTCAACTCTTGCTGTTGGAACTAAAGCATTAACATTTGACTTTGGAACAACTACAAATCCTGTATTAACTATAACTGTAATTAAATCAGGAACAGGTTCAGACTTAGGAGTTACAATAGGAACAGCAGCAGGTGAAGCTGGTGATATAGTAACAGTACCTGTAACTATGGCAAATGTAGCTAAGGTTGGCAATGTTGGAACATTCAACTTCTATGTTGGATACAACAGTGCACTTCTAAAAGCAACAAAAGTAGTAGCTGGTGACATTGTTAAAAATGCAGCAGTTAACTTCTCAACAAAGATAGATGCAACAAAGGGAACAATCAGCTTTGTATTCCTCGACAACACAATAGGCGATGAGCTTATTACTGAAGAAGGAGTATTAGCAAACATATCATTTGAAGTATTAGGAACTGAAAAAGTAACAACTCATGTTAAATTCAATGAATGCGGAGCTTTCGGCGATGGAAACATGGCAAAAATAACAAAGATTAAATTAACAGATGGTAGCGTAGATATAGAAGGTGGAATTATAGTTCTTCCTGCAACAATAGCTCCTATTACTGTAACAGTTGACTTAGCAGCTCTTTCAGATGTTACTGTATCATTGACACCAAACGGAAATACTTTCGCTGGTATCACAGGTTTAACAAAGGGTACAGACTATACAGTATCTGGAGATAAAGTAACTATATTAAAGAGTTACCTATCAACTCTTGCTGTTGGAACAAAAGAATTAACATTTGATTTTGGTACAGAGAAAGATCCTGTATTAACTGTAAAAGTTGTTAAAACAGAACCAGGTTCAGACCTAAATGTAAAATTAGGAACTGCAGCAGGTAAAACTGGTGAAACGGTAATATTACCTGTAACTATGGCAAATGTTGCTAAGGTTGGTAATGTTGGAACATTCAACTTCTATGTTGGATATGACAAGGCTCAACTTGAAGCAGTATCAGTAGCAGCTGGTGACATAGTTAAAAATGCAGCAGTTAACTTCTCAACAAAGATAGATGCAACAAAGGGAACAATCAGCTTTGTATTCCTTGACAACACAATAGGCGATGAGCTTATTACTGATGATGGCGTATTAGCAAACATCACTTTAAAGGTAATAGGAAATGTTGATACTACAACAGATGTTATATTCAAAGAAGGCGGAGCTTTTGGCGATGGCAACATGGCTAAAATAACTGCAATCAAATTTACAAATGGTAGCGTAGCTATAGATGGAGATGGAAAACTTCCAGCAACAATAGCTCCTACAACTGTAAACGTTAACTTAAATACTCCAGCAGATGTTAATGTAACAATTACACCTAACGGAAACACATTCGCTGGTATCACAGGTTTAACAAATGGTACTGACTTCACAGTATCAGGAAACATAGTAACAATATCAAAGAGTTATATTTCAACTCTTCCAGTAGGTAAAACTTCACTTACATTTGATTTTGGTATGGATACTAATCCTGTATTAACAATAAATGCTACTAAAGTAGATTTAGGTTCAGACCTCTATGTAAAAATAGGTGAAGGAGCAGGCAAAAAAGGTGATGTTATAACAGTACCTGTAACTATGGCAAATGTTGCTAAGGTTGGTAATGTTGGAACATTCAACTTCTATGTTGGATATGACAAGGCTCTTCTAAAGGCTACAAAAGTAGTTGCAGGAGACATTGTTGAAAACGCAGCTGTTAACTTCTCATCACAGATTAAAGATGGATCAATCAGCTTCGTATTCCTTGATAACACAATAGGTGATGAGCTTATTACAGCAGATGGAGTATTAGCAAACATCACATTTGAAGTATTAGGTGCTTACAAACAAACTACACCTGTAGTATTTAATGAAGGTGGAGCATTTGGCGATGGCAACATGTCAAAGATTACAAAGATCAAATTTGAAAACGGTAGTGTAGCAATAGATGGTGATGTTATAGTTCTTCCAGCTACAATATCTCCTACAACTGCAACATTTGACAAGTACGTTCCAGCTGATGTTAAAGTAACAATGACACCAAATGGAAATACTTTCGCAGGTATCACAGGTTTAACAAATGGTACTGATTATACAGTATCAGGAAACACAGTAACAATCTTAAAGAGTTACTTAGCTAAACAAGCTCTTGGAACAAAATCACTTACATTTGATTTTGGTACAACAAGTAACCCAGTATTAAAAGTAACAGTTGTTGATACAACACCACAAGCTACTAAAGACTTGATTGTTGAATTCCACAACAATAATATGGCAGCATCAGGTAACACAATTACTGGAAACTTCAAGCTAGTTAATAAGAGTACAAGCGCAGTTAACTTAGCAGATGTTAAAGTAAGATACTACTTCACTTCAGATTCTTCAGCTGCAAACAACTTCTATTGTGACCATGCTGCAGCAACTGATGCAAATGGTGGTAACTATACTGCATTAACAAGTGCTGTAAAGGGTGCATTCACAAAGATGAGCACAACTACTGAAAAAGCAGATACTTACCTTGAGATTAGCTTCTCATCAGGTAGCATTCCTGCTGGTGGATCAGTAGCAATACAGACAAGAGTAGCTAAAGCTGACTGGAGCAACTATGATATGTCAAATGACTATTCATATAAAGCTGCTGGTTCATATGCAGAGTGGGAATCAATTACTGCATACAAAAACGGAACACTTGTATTTGGTAAAGAGCCTACATCAGGCCCAGAAATCAAGCCAGCTACAATAACTCCTACAACTGCAACATTTGATAAGTATGCTCCTAAGGACGTAGTAGTTACTATGACTCCTAATGGAAATACATTTGCAGGTATTACAGGTTTAACAAGCGGTACACAATACACAGTATCAGGTAACACTGTAACAATTAAGAGCAGCTATCTTGCAACTTTAACTACAAATACTACAAAGACATTGACATTTGATTTTGGAACAGCAAGCAACCCTTCAATAAGCATCGCAATTAAGGATACAAAACCTGTTGAAGGTCTTGATGTAACAATTGGAGCAGCAACTGGTGAAGCTGGTGATGTAGTAACAGTACCTGTAACTTTTGCAAATGTTGCAAAAGCAGGTAAGGTTGGAACATTCAACTTCTATGTTGGATACGACAAAGCTCTTCTTAAAGCAGAATCAGTAACAGCAGGTGATATCGTTGTAAATCCAGCTGTTAACTTTACAACACAAATTAATGCTCAGGCTGGAACAATCAGCTTTGTATTCCTAGATAATACAATTGGTGATGAGCTAATTTCTACTGATGGAATATTAGCAAACATCAAATTCACAGTATTAGGAACAAAGAGTACAACAACAGCAGTTAAATTTAATGAAGGCGGAGCTTTTGGCGATGGCAACATGGCTAAGATATCAGCTGTTAACTTAAAAGATGGTAAAGTAACAATTACTGAAGGTCCTGTTGTAGCACTTAATGTAGCATTAGGAACAGCAACTGGAACAGCTGGCGACGTAGTAACAGTACCAGTTAATTTTTCAGATGTAGCAAAAGTAGGTAATGTTGGAACATTCAACTTCTATGTTGGATATGACAAAACACAACTTGAAGCAGTATCAGTAGATGCAGGAAGTATAGTTGTAAATCCAGCTGTTAACTTCTCAACTAAGATAGATGCTGCAAATGGTAAAATCAGCTTTGTATTCCTAGACAACACAATAGGCGATGAGCTAATTACTGCTGATGGAGTATTAGCAAACATCAAATTTAAAGTATTAGGAACTAAGAAAGTAACTACAACAGTTAAATTCAATGAAGGTGGAGCTTTTGGCGATGGCAACATGGCTAAAATATCAACTGTTAACTTCAAAGATGGTAGCGTATCAATAACAGAAGGTCCTGTTGTAGCACTTAATGTAAAGATAGGAACAGCTACAGGAACAGCTGGTGATGTAGTAACAGTACCAGTTAACTTCTCAGATGTAGCAAAAGTAGGTAATGTTGGAACATTCAACTTCTATGTTGGATATGACAAAGCTCAACTTGAAGCAGTATCAGTTGCAGCAGGAGATATCGTTGTAAACCCAGCTGTTAACTTCTCAACTAAGATAGATACTACTAACGGTAAAATCAGCTTTGTATTCCTAGACAATACAATAGGTGATGAGCTAATTACTGCTGATGGAGTATTAGCAAACATCAAATTCAAAGTATTAGGAACTAAAGAATTAACAACAGCTGTTGCTTTCAATGAAGGTGGAGCTTTTGGTGATGGCAACATGACAAAGATTTCTACAGTTAATTTTGCAAACGGTAGTGTAGCTATTACAGAGGGTACACCAGAGCCAGTATCTACAATAGATCCTACAATAGCAACATTTGATAAGTATGTTCCAGCAGATATCAAAGTTAATTTGACAGCTAACGGAAACACTTTCAAAGGTATTACAGGATTAACTAATGGAACTGACTACACAGTATCAGGAAGCACAGTAACAATACCAAAGAGTTACATAGCAACTTTAGCTGTTGGTGTAAAATCACTTACATTTGATTTTGGTACAGCTAACAACCCTGTATTAAAATTGACAGTAATTGATACAACACCAGCTCAAAAACTTACTGTTGAAATAGGAACAGCTGCAGGTAAAGCTGGAGATATTATTACAGTACCTGTTAAAATGACAAATGTAGCAAAAGCTGGAAACGTTGGAACCTTCAACTTCTATGTTGGATATGACAATGCACAGCTAAAAGCAACAAAAGTAACAGCAGGTGATATAGTTGTAAATGCACCTGTAAACTTCTCAACAAAAATTGATGCAACAAAGGGAACAGTTAGCTTCGTATTCCTTGACAATACAATAGGTGACGAACTAATTGCTACTGATGGAGTATTAGCAAATATTACTTTCGAAGTAGTAGGAACTGCAAAAACAACAACAGCTGTTAAATTCAATGAAGGCGGAGCTTTCGGAAATGGCAATATGGCTAAAATAGCTGAAGTTGAATTAAAGAATGGTAGTGTTGCTATAGACGAAGGAACTCCTATAGTTATTCCAGCAACATTAAGCGCAACAACTGCAGATT
This sequence comes from Bacillota bacterium, assembly GCA_023416275.1. GTDB lineage: Bacteria > Bacillota > Clostridia > Acetivibrionales > DSM-1351 > Ruminiclostridium. The sequence goes on from JAEZIB010000127.1 coordinate 5,380, forward strand.
TTGATAAGTATACTCCTGCAAATGTAGTAGTTACTTATACAGCTAATGGAAATACTTTCAAAGGTATTACAGGTTTAACAAGTGGAACTGACTACACAGTATCAGGAAGCACAGTAACAATCTCAAAGAGCTACTTATCAACATTAGCTGTTGGTACAAAAGCACTTACAT
>JAEZIB010000004.1 GCA_023416275.1 Bacillota bacterium
AATCTATTGCACCAACTTCATGAAAATGAATTTCATTTATTGCCTTGCCATGAACCTTTGCCTCAGCTCTTGCTATTTCCCTGAAAATAGTTGTGCTCATAACCTTAACTCTCGGCTTCAAGTCACTCACATTTATAATATTCTCAATATCTGCAAGGTTTCTCTCAGGCTGTGAGTGAGAGTGAGAGTGGGAATGAGTTTGTCCGCAGCAATGTTCTTGTTCTAAATGTGAGTGTGAATGAGTTTGATTATGATGATAACAGTTGTTATTTTTATCATTATTATTGTTAAAAATATGCTGTTTTTCGTACACCTTTTCATAGTCATTAAAATCTGTAGACTCAGGCTCATCATCAAGTATAATTTTCACATCAGTGCCAGAAATTCCATTTTTGACAACCTTTCTGATATCAACTGAATATCCAGTTACATTTAGTTTCTTCAGCTCATTTAGAAAAACCTCTTGCTCCAAGCCTAAATCAAGCAATGCACCTAAAGTCATATCACCACTAATTCCAGAAAAGCAGTCAAAATATAAAACCCTCATTACAGCCTCCAATCAAATAGCATCTGTTAATAATTTATTTCTATTTAAAGCTTATTTATATTACTTGCCAAATATCCTGCCCCAAAACCGTTGTCAATATTCACTACACCAATTCCACTAGCACAGCTGTTCAGCATTGTCAAAAGTGCCGCTAAACCGCCAAAGCTTGCTCCATAACCAACACTTGTGGGAACTGCAATTACCGGCTTATCCACTAATCCACCAACAACACTTGCAAGTGCACCCTCCATACCAGCAACCACAATTATCACATTGGACTCAGATATAATATCCATTTTGGATAGTAGTCTATGAATTCCTGCAACTCCTACATCATATATTCTAGTAACTCTGTTGCCCAGCACCTCAGCCGTTATAGCCGCTTCCTCAGCCACAGGAATGTCAGAAGTTCCTGCTGTAATAATTGCAATTTGTTTTTCCGTAACAATAATATCTTTTCTTTTGACAACAACAATCCTTGCCTCTTGATGATATTCCGCATCAGAAGTCAGTCCGCAAATAGCTTCGTATACCTCTTTAGATGCCCTTGTAGCCAGTATATTATTGTTTTTTAACATTAGCCTTTGCACTATTTCTACAACTTGACTGTTTGTTTTACCTTCACAATAAATAACCTCTGGATATCCATTTCTAATAGCTCTGTGGTGATCAACCTTGGCAAAGCCCAAGTCCTCATAAGGCAGAGCCTTTATCTCCTTGAAGGCCTGCTCAATCTCAACAGAGCCATTTTTAACATCTTGAAGTAACTGTTTTAGTTCCTCCGAATTCAAGCTAACCTCCATTCCGTCAATACCGACAGCGACACAAATAGTAGTTTAAAAAGTGTATGGTTATTGCTTGATTGCCCAAACCATCAAAAACCACTTGTGGTTTTTGTGACTCGAAAAAGCACCATGTTTGTACAAACTTTATTTTCGAGTTATTCAAGCTAACCTCCATTCCGTTGATACCACCATCGACACAAATTGTATTTTAAAATGTGTATGGTCATTGCTTGATTGCCCAAACCATCAAAAACCACTTGTGGTTTTTGTGACTCGAAAACGCACCATGTTTGTACAAACTTTATTTTCGAGTTATTCAAGCTAACCTCCATTTCGTCAATACCGACAGCGACACAAATAGTAGTTTAAAAAGTGTATGGTTATTGCTTGATTGCCCAAATAATGCGAAGAGAACAATGAATTCGCAAATGTGAACTTCGCATTTTTAATTTTAATCTCTACGCCAACTCTATTACTATGCGTTACCATCTTTTCTGTCAATAGACAGATATGCATTTATAAAACCATCAAGATCTCCATCCATAACTGCATTAACATTTCCATTTTCATAATTGGTACGATGGTCTTTTACAAGAGTATATGGGCAAAAAACGTAGGATCGTATTTGGCTTCCCCATGCAATGTCCATCTGAACACCTTTTAAATCCTCAATTTTTTCCTTCTGCTCCCGTTCCTTTATATCAAAAAGCTTTGCTTTAAGCATTTTCATTGCTGTATCCTTATTTTGAAATTGAGAACGCTGAGTTTGACATGCAACAACAACGCCTGTTGGAATATGAGTAAGTCTAACAGCAGAGCTGGTTTTATTAATATGCTGTCCTCCTGCTCCACTGGCTCTATAAACATCCATTTTAATATCCTCAGGATTAATATCAATTTCAATTGATTCATCAATTTCCGGCATAACATCCAAAGAAGCAAAGGACGTATGTCTTCTTCCAGATGCATCAAAAGGAGAAATTCTGACTAATCGATGAACTCCCTTTTCCGACTTCATATATCCATAAGCATTTTCGCCAATAATTTGTATTGTTACACTTTTTACTCCTGCTTCGTCGCCATCAAGGTAATCCAGAATTTCAACCTGATAGTCCTTATTTTCTGCCCATCTCGTAAACATTCTGAGCAGCATTTGCACCCAATCCTGCGCTTCTGTTCCACCTGCTCCTGCATGAAGTGTAAGAATAGCATTGTTTTTGTCATAAGGACCAGTAAGAAGTGTTTCTAATCTAAGTGCTTCAAGACGTTTTTTTACTTTTTCAAGCCCTTCTCCTACTTCTGGAATAATACTCTCATCCTGCTCCTCTAAACCTATATCAGATAATGTTAGCAAGTCCTCCCATTGGGAACTTATATCTTCAAAATTATCTTTTTTTGACTTCAAGGTTTTTATTTTCTGTAATATTTTCTGAGATTTTTCCATGTCATTCCAAAAATCCGGTTCAGTAGCTTTATGCTCCAGCTCCACTATCTCATCGTTTAATCTAGCGATGTCAAAGTGAAGCCCTCATTTCATCTAAATTGCTTTTCAGACCCTGTAGTTCCAGTCTGTATTGTTCTAACTCAAGCACTTCATCATCCCTTTCTAATGTTTTATGTATTATTAATTTTAAAATTAACAGAGTTCTTATTCTTTCTCGTATTAAAGAAATTAAACTGTAATTGATTTTGTCAATTAAGCTTTGATAGAAATATATTCTTATTATAGCTAACATTATGCATTTTTGCACCACTTTTAATTTACTCAATCCTCAAAAAACTGCTCGAAGCTTTTATTATGCGAAGACAACGATGAATGCACAAAATGCAAACTTCGCATTTTTCAAGCTAAACTTCTATTTCGCTTGCATCGCTGGCGGCACTGATACGTCCATATCATTATACATTTAGAATAAACCTTTCAATTGCCTGAGCTACACCGTCATCATTATTAGATGCAGTAACATATTGGGCAACCTCCTTGGCAATATCTTCACCATTTTCCATTGCAATGCTGAGTCCTGCATATTTTAACATTGATACATCATTCTCATTGTCACCTATTGCAATCATTTCAGACGGTGGAATCTTTAAATACTCTGATACCTTTTTTAAAGCCTCCCCCTTATTAACACCTTTTTGCATAACCTCAAAATTGTCATAGTTTGAGCTCATAACATCAACATTTTGTAATTGTTCTATTTCACATCTGGCTATTTTAAGCAGTTCTTTATTATCAGCGACAGCCACAAATTTAAGCACCCTTCCCGAAATACTCTTTAGCTTCGCAGCCATATCCTCAACTATCTCAATATCAACTCTGTCCTCTTTTGGCAGTGACTTATTTTTTTCAAAATATTTAAGAGAAGTAAAACCCAATTTTTCAGTATACATAGTATCACCGGCATAAACATGAAAGTACAGATCATTCTTATGAAATATGTCATTTATCTTCATACAAGCCTCAGTATGTAAATAATTTGAGTAAATGACTCTACCGTCCACTTTTTCAGCGATAACAGCTCCATTACAGGCTATTATTGGATCCCTTGAGTCAATCTGTTTTGCATATAGCCTTGCACCTGAGTATACTCTCCCTGAACATATTACAATTTTTACTCCCTTCTCTATAGCTGAAGCAATTGCCTTTTTATTTCTAGTAGAAATTTCTTTTGTTGAGTCCAGCAATGTTCCATCTAAATCTATTGCCACTAATTTGTACATTTATTCCTCCAAACGTATCTAAAATCCAGATAATTATTAACACTATATATAATACTATTTCGTATTTAAAAATAGAGGAACTATTTTTAAATCACCGCTGAAGCGGTGCGCTGCATAAGCAGCGACTCATAGTATTGAACAACATTTGCGGACTACGTCCTGTCGCCGCAGATGCGGCTATTTAAAAATGTGATACCACATT
>JAEZIB010000071.1 GCA_023416275.1 Bacillota bacterium
ATGCACCACTATACTGCTTTGCATATTCTCTTCTTAAATTTATAAATTTATCTAGCTTTTTCAGCTGACTTATTCCTAACGCTGCTTGAATATCTGTCAAACGGTAATTATAGCCTAAAAGGTGTTGCTCATAAAACCATGCACCCTCTTGCCTATTTATAAGCTTATCTGCATCTCTTGTAATCCCATGCGACCTAAAAAAAATCAGCTTTTCATAAAACTCTTGGCTATTTGTTGTAACTGCTCCGCCTTCTCCTGTAGTGATAGTTTTAACAGGATGAAAGCTAAAAGTTGTCATATCGGCAATGCTTCCAATTTTTCTGCCCTTATATGTGGCTCCTATAGAATGGGCAGCATCCTCAATAACAATTAAGTTATGTTTTTTTGCAATTTCCATTATTCTATCTAGCTCACAGGGTTGTCCAGTAAAATCTACAGGTATTATTGCTTTTGTTTTTGATGTAATTTTACCAATTATCTCAGAAGGGTCTATATTATATGTATCGCTGCAAATATCAGCAAATACAGGAATTGCTCCGACATACAAAGCACAATTTGCTGAAGCTGCAAATGTTATAGGAGTAGTTATGACCTCATCTCCTTCGCCTATACCTGCCGCAAAACATGCCCCATGAAGCGCTGCAGTACCATTGGAAAATGCAACTGCATATCTTGCCCCTGTGTATTCTGCAAGCCTTTCTTCAAATTCTGACACCTTTGGTCCTGTAGTTAAAAAGTCGCCCTTTAAGACATTAACCACAGCTTGTATATCATCATCATCTATCCATTGCCTTCCATATGGAATTGATTTATTCATATTTTAACTATTCCTTTCTCTTTGCTCAAGGCGACAAACATAATAATACTGCTTACCTAGAGTCATTCTTTGTAATTCTATATGCTGTTCTCTATACTTAATAGAGTTGTAATACTCTATTATTGAATACAAAGCAAATTACTTCAGCTGAAAACTGATATTGTCCAATCGTTTGTGCTTGAGGTTAAAGCCTCATAGAATCCAGAAACAAGTTCAAACCATACTACATTTTAAAGCGCAATTGGCATGAAAACCCAATTTTATCGAACCAATGCTTATAACCTTAATTAACTTGGTAAAAAAACTTAATCAATAATACTTACTATCTCACCAGCTATTCGTGATGCTCCTCTTCCATCAATAAGTTCTTGCATTTTTTGTGAATAGAGCTTTCTAAGTTTATAATCCGTAATTAAATCATATACCAGTTGCGCCACGTTATTCTTCTCTATTTCACCATGCCATCCAAGTGCTTGAATATATCCTTCACTTAACAGCATGTCCACTATACCTTGTTGATTGTCTGCCATTATAAACGCCATCGTAGGCGTGCCACAACAGCATAGCTCATATAGTGTACTACCCCCAGAAGATATTGCCAAATCAGAACGCAACATTACCTCTGAAATATATTTATAATCTATATACAAAACTATATTTGAGTTATTATTTGCTATTTTTTCAATTTCATCCTTGTAAACAAAACCAGAACTGACAATTACATTGTATCTTAACCCCGATGTTTTATCATTTAAAAGCAGCAATTTAAGAAACCTGCCTGTACAATTATAAGGGTCTGCTCCACCTGTTGTAATCATTATTTCAGGCATTTCACTACGGCTTGATTTTTGAGAAATGTACTGCCAACCTGATAGCTTTCTGATTTTTCTCTCGGGAACATCACTAAACTCATTGCGCAGCGGTGTATAATTCGTACCCAACAGCAGCTTCTGATTACTAAAATACTGTTTATATCCCAATAACTTGGCATTTATATTACCATTTATAATTATATCAGCTGAACAATCAAACAAGTTCAAATCATCAACAAAAGCTACTTTTTTTCCAAGAGCTTTTATTTTATCAAAATAGTCTGATGACAAGTTATACTTATCAATTAATATTAAATCACAGTCTTGCTGCTCAATTATTGTACCTGTTGCATGAATGTCTCCCTCAAGTTCATCTATACTTCCATAATTAAAGCCAATAGGTTTAGCTATATTTTTTGTTTTAAAAGAGTCGCATTGAGCTTCACCTGCTTTTATAAGAAGCTCAAATGCTTCAAAGCCCATTGCTTTTGCCTTATCTAACCCCTGACTATACCTACCGAGGAAATAAACTCTACATCCTAAAATTTTTAATTCTTCTGCAATTGCAAGACATCTCATTATATGCCCCATGCCTACTGCAGGACCGCCGTCTGCTCTGATAGCTATGTTATACATGCTCAATCTCTATGAATATCTGCCCTTCGCTTATTTTTTGAGTTTTATCAATTAACTCATACTCCGTTAGTAATATATTTCCATTTCTTGCCTTTACACATATACCAATGTCATCAATTGATATTATATATCCATTAGGTAGTGTATCATCCGTCTTTTGTTGTTCTATAACTTTTGCTCGCCAAAAAATAATTTTTGAATTATTATAAAAGCTAAAGGCACCTGGATACGGTCTGGATATAGCTCTTATCAAATTAAATATATCTTTTGCATCGTTATTCCAGTTTATTTGCCCATCTTCAGGATTCCTTTTCCCAAAATAATTACCCTTACTTAAGTCTTGCTTGATTCCGATAAATTCTCCTGACTCAAGCAAATCAACTGCCTCATTAACAATTGTTGGATATAAATCTCCAATTTTTTCAATCACAACATCAATATAGTCTTCCTCTTGTACATCTATAGATCTTTGAATTATTATATCCCCTGTATCAATACCTTTTTCTATGAAATGAACTGTAACGCCTACTTGTGTCTCTCCATTTATTAAAGCCCAGTTCAAAGGTGCTCTGCCCCTGTATTTTGGAAGCAATGCCGCATGTGTATTAATACATCCCTTTTGAGGTATGCCTATTAACTCCTCTTTTAATATCTGCTGGAAATTAACTACAACAATCAAGTCAGGTCTTAGAGCAGAGATTTTTTCTATAGAACTTTCACTATTAACATCAATATTTTTATACAAAAGAAGTCCGTTTCTTTCCGCTACTTCATCTACACCCTTATAC
>JAEZIB010000033.1 GCA_023416275.1 Bacillota bacterium
GTCCCTTGGGTATCCCTGTTTTTGGGGCGGCAAGAGAATTTGATTATTTGAACAAGCTGTAATGATAGGGGGAGAAAGGCTTGACACAAAAGATATATATCATTGGCATTGTGGCAAGCGGTAAGACGACGCTCGCCAAGGCGCTTTCAACAAAGAAAGAGCTTCCCTTTTATGAACTGGATGCGATTGCTCATGGCGGAGAAGGTACACAGCGGCACAAGCGCACGCCGGATGAGCAGCAGCAGATAATCGCGGATATCGATGCGGCGGGCGGCTGGATCATCGAAGGCACATACAGAAAAAGCTGCCACAACCTATTGGATTTGGCAGATACCATTGTGTTTCTGGATACGCCGTTGCATACGCGCCTATATCGTATTATCTGCCGCTTTATCAAGCAGCAGTTAGGTATCGAGCAATGCCATTACAAATCAGATTTCCACATGCTGCGCATGATGTACAAATGGACACGGAATTTTGAAAAGGGCCGGCCGGAGTTTGTGAAAATGCTTGCAGCATACGAGCATAAGTTGATTGTGATAAACAATCCTTCCCAGCTGGAAGGGTTTATATGAGGGTCTCGCCTGATGTGTATCATTGTTCTGGATTTCAGAGCAAGTAACTTGCTGGTTACCTTGCATGGATACACCCCTTTGCAGACTGAAGACTGCAAAATGGGTGTTTTATTTGTGCGTAATCAATGTAATTTTTGAAGGAGCTTGTCTTGAGTTGTAAAAAATTACATGATAAAATGCACATAAATAAATGTGCGTCTGATCGATAAACAGGAATTTGACGGACGGTTTTTCGACGCTGATTATGCATTTGGGAGGGGATTTCGTATGCAAAGCAAAAAGGTGAACCCGTTTGATGAATGTCCGGTGTATGAAACCGAGCATTTCATTTTCAGCCATGTACATGAAAAAGACGCGGAGGACTTATTAGTGTGTTATTGCGACCCTGTCACTTTGAGCCACATGAACAACGATAACTGCAATGGTGAATTCCGGTGTGCATCCATTGATGTCATGAAAAACGCGATACGGCTCTGGCGAATGGAGTATGAGCGCCGTACATTCCTCAGGTGGAGTGTAATAAGCAAGGAAAACGGCAAAGCAATTGGAACGATTGAAATTGCCCCGCTGCCATGGGGGAAATGGTTCTTTGGAGAAGAAACGCCTATCGGGATTTTGAGGGTCGATTTGTTATCCAGTTATGAACAGGAGGCGAACTATGCTGAAATCATCAGGTTGATGGCTTCCAAACTGGCAAATGACTTTGAAGTCAATCAAGTGATTATGAAAGCGCCGCCAGACGAACCTTGCAAAGTCAGCGCGCTTGTGGCAAATCGATTTCAGCCTGACCAGGGATTTAGTTTTGATCATTACTACGTTAGAACCGTCATCGCATAAAAAGTATAGCGCTGGGCTGGCAAATTTCAATCTGAACTGCAGATGTGTGATAGGGAGCGAGAAATATGGATAGAATCGAGAAGGTCCGAGAATATGTTGATTCCATACTTTTACATATTTCGGATACATATGAAAGAAGATGCGCTTATCTGCATTTATATGGTGTGTCACAGGCTTGCACGCTGATCGCCTTGAAAAGAAGCGAGAATGCCGAGCTGGCCACAATAGCAGGTATGCTTCACGATATCTATGCATATTCAACGATGGATACAAAGGAACATGCCCATAAAGGCGCAGACATGGCAAGAGGTATCTTAACCTCATTGCAATGCTTCGCCGATGATGAAATAGATATAATATGTAGTGCAATATATAACCATAGCAGCAAAGATGAAAAATTTGCCGCTTTAGATGAGGTGTTGATTGATGCTGATGTTTTGCAGCATCGCTTATATAATCCTCTGTTCGATATTGTCGGGGCAAGAAAACAGAGGTATGAGAGTCTTCAGATAGAATTTGGATTAATTTAGGACGAGGAGCACATCAAGAGCTTGATATTTATTCTTCGTTCCCTATATCTCTGTAGGGGGTCTCTGTTGCTTGAAAGCTTGCATCCTGCAAACCCAAGTCATAACGCAGTTGCTCCACAAACGTTTTTGCAAGGCGTTGCTTATCGTTCCAGAATGCTTTCGCCTTGTCTGTAATCATGGGGTTTATGCTCAATTCCTTCATAGAGTAACTCAAAATGTGGTTGTACGACTTCTCAAAGGATTGAATCTCCTTTGTGCCTTCGGCCATACAATCCCACACGATGGACAGCGCGCCGGTTTCATCCAGCAGATCGGCTTCCATCAGCAATATCAATTCCAACGGTGTATCGGCAGCTTTGAGCATTTCCTTGCTGGAGTGATTTTTGACAAGATAGGTGACAAGATCAATAAACGTGCGGTCATAGCCATTTTCCCTAAGATATTTTTCACACAGGACAGCGCTGTTTTGTGCATGCTCCATCTCTTCTGGCAAACGAGCATAGCCGATATCATGAAAGATAGCGGCGGTTAAGACAGCAACTATATTGATGCCTTCTTCTCCTTCGGTGAGCCGTTTCGCCCACAGAAATACACGCCTAATATGCTCAGACCGTTTGCGAAAAGCATAACCGCTTGATTTGGAAGCTTCATCGCAGCCTGCCGCTACAAGATGATCTTGTACATAGCGGAACATTTGCTTATACAAACCGATATGCACTCCTTTGTGAGTATTCGTCTTTTACATATGATACGAATGATTATACCTGATGTTCCCAACAACAGCAAACAGCCCCTTTATTTGATAAAGGGGCTGTTTGCAAAACGTAAGGATAAAGCTTGCTTATAAGGGTTTTTTTCTTTTTTCCATGTGTGCGGCAATTTCTGCTTTTTCTGCATCCACAATCAAATGCTGCTCCTGCATTTCCAGACGTTCTGCCTCGTTGAATTCGTCCACCAGAAGATTGTCTTCGTTTACCGATGTGCTGGATTCTTGGCTTCCTCTTTGGAACACGAGCTTGAGCAGGATGGGTGTAATGATGGTCGTAGCAATGACAACGATGATGATTGGACCGAAAAATACTGTGTTCATCAATCCCATGGCGCTGCCTTTATTCGCCACAATCAAGGCTACCTCGCCGCGGGAGATCATGCCCACGCCAATTTGCATGGACTCTTCCTTTGTGTACCTGCAAAGCTTTGCACCAAAGCCGCAGCCGATAATTTTTGTTAGAATTGCAACAAGTAGCAGCAGGCCGGAGAACAGCATAATGGTGGTTGACATGCTCGGCAGTTCTACCGTCAAGCCGATGCTGGCAAAGAAAATGGGCGACAGAAGGATATACGACAGCGTTTCAAAACGGGAGGCCATATAC
>JAEZIB010000073.1 GCA_023416275.1 Bacillota bacterium
CTCAGACATCAGTATATGCCTTGAAAGAAGATGGAACGGTATGGGCATGGGGAGTTAATTCAAATGGGCAACTGGGAAATGGAACAATAAATAACAGCTTAACTCCAGTACAGGTAAAAGGGTTAACTGGAGTAAAAGCAATAAGCTGCACACAGATAACAGCATATGCCGTAAAAGAAGACGGAACAGCATGGGCATGGGGAGTTAATTCGTATGGACAGCTAGGAAATGGAACAATAAATAACAGCTTTATTCCAGTACAGGTAAAAAGTCTAAATAAAGTAAAGACTGTAGTTTGTACTCAGACATCAGCATATGCCTTAAAAGAAGATGGAACAGTATGGGCATGGGGAGTTAATTCAAATGGACAGCTGGGAAATGGAACAATAAATAACAGCTTTACTCCAGTGCAGGTAAAAGGGTTAAGTGGAGTAAAAGCAATAAACTGTACACAGATAACAGCATATGCCTTGAAAGTAGATGGAACAGCATGGGCGTGGGGAGCTAATACATATGGACAGCTGGGAAATGGAACAATAAATAACAGCTTTATTCCAGTACAGGTAAAGAGTCTTACTAATGTAAAGACTATAATTTGCACAGAGACATCAGCATATGCATTAAAAGAAGACGGAACAGAATGGGCATGGGGAGTTAATTCAAATGGTCAGCTGGGAAATGGAACGATAAGTAACAGCTTTACTCCAGTACAGGTAAAAGGGTTAAGTGGAGTAAAAGCAATAAACTGTACTCAGATAACAGCATATGCCATAAAGGAAGACGGAACAGAATGGGCATGGGGAGTTAATTCCTACGGACAACTGGGAAATGGAACAATAAATAAAAGCTTAATTCCGGTACAGGTAAAAATATAATTTTGAAGCACATAAAAAAAATGGAGTCTTATATCCAATAAATATAAGATGGCTATCCGTGTACGTTTAGGATTTTATCCGTTATATATAACTTTGATGGATTTGTGTTCTTTGATTCTATCAAAAAGTGGTTTATGTTAACCGAATGCAGGAAGTGAACGGTCTCGATTATCCATGAAATTGAATAGAAAACCACATTTCAGTATTTCTACTGAGATGTGGTTCTTAAGAATATATTCAATTATGATGCAAAGACTTATTCCCATCTAAAAAGCAATAAAGTAGTTACTTCACACTTTCATAGAAAGTAATTGAGACACCACCTGCACCGCCACCTGGATTTGAGCTCAAATATAACTTTTGGTTAAGGTATGAATATTTACTGTCTGCTCTAACCTCAAATGTTGGTACAAGAGAACCAAATTGCCCACCATTTCGAACAATAATGATTTCTCCGTCATTTGTTTCCCAAAGATATTTAGCATCAATTGTCATTGGATTGGATAGGTTCTGATAATCAGCACCAGCTGATATAATCTTAGCTGTTAAATTACCAGTTACAGTACCACCAGTTATAGGAATAACATTTCTGTTTCTACCATTTTTAGTTGCACCAACTGATTGACTTCCACCTAAGGCAACTTGCTCTGTTATAAACTTATTGCCATTTCTTTCATTCGATGCTACTCTATAGTCCCATGGCTGATATGGCACATCAGTAGGTTTAGTTACTTTTACTGAATTTGTTGAGTCTGCAGTAAAGTTAACATTTGATACGTCATAAACACTTATTTTTATTGTGTTAGAAGCAGAGGCAACAACACGTCTGCCAACATATTTACCAGAGTTGAGCCAGTTACTTGAGCTTGAGTTTGGAGCTTCAAAGTCGAATACCATTCTCACATCATTTTGATTTATACCTGTTCCAGCACTTCTTAAGAAAATGTAGCTTCCGTCATTAGCCTTAATCATTATCAATTGCTCAATTTCTGTTACACCATTTGAAAGATCTAACTGGAAGTCAAGCCCTCCAGACATTACAGAACCATTAAATTTAGAAGAGTTTATTGCGCTGTTTTGTATTACAAAAGCTTTTCTCTGTCCATATTGGGTTTTTCCTAAATTATAACTGTGTTCAAGCTTCATGGTAGTTTCAAAAACAAGTACTCCTTTTTCTGGCTTTGGAATTCCGTTAGCCATTCCACATGTCCATGAATTGTGTGGAACGAGAATTTTGTCACTGTTATTATTTTGGTTAGCTGGAAATTCCGTAATTATCCCCAAAAGATATTTTTTCATTTCAGCGAAATCAAGTGCATCGGCTGAACCGTCACCATTAACATCCGCAGCTTCCAAATTTGGCAATGTACTTGCCTTTCCTAAGAGATAAGACTTCACTAATGCTAAATCCACCGAATCAATTACATCATCCATATTGACATCTCCATATTTACTTGTATCTCCTACCATCTGCGTAGCAGCAGATACTTGCATTGTTATAAACGCTATAACCAAAAAACTAATCAGTATTGCTAAAAATGAAACTTTTCTAACTGAGAAATTGATTTTATTCATATAAAGCCCTCCTTTGAAAATAAATCGCTTATCACTATAGTTAAAATTTTCCCCCAAAAATTACTATAGTTACAACGTTAAAGAGCACAATAACATTATATACTGTATAAAAATAGAAATAAAGTATTACTTATTATAAACAAACTTCGCAGTTGAATATACTGCCTAAAGCCAAGTAATATCAGGTGTGGTTAGCAATATCAAATGAAAAGAAATAATTTTATTAGATAAGTTAGTTTACCGAACAACAAGCCGTTGGTAAACTTGAGTATGGCTCGACTTTTCGAAAGTTGGGTTATAATTCTACCACACTAATAGATTTTTATGTGCAAAGTTTGAGTTATGAATTCAACTTTCCTCGGTTGAATTGTAGGTACATATTCCACAAAGGGTGTGCAGTATTTTTGTGTAATGACCGTGTTTTAAGGTTTATAAAGTATATAGCGTCCTTTGTTATTTTCTTTTTCTTCAATATGGAATTAAAAATATTAATGTTACTTATGATCTAGTTAGGTTGAGGAAAAAAATACTTATAATAATATTGACTCTTATAAATATTACTACTATAATAATTATATGAATAAATACTCATATATTCACATGATAAAATTCAGAAGTTCTGCATTTGGTCACAGATTTCGGCAACAAACCATTGATAAGTTTGAACACAGAAAGCTTTTATGTGTGGGAAAGTTGAGTTATTTAAGTTAAGTTCAAGTTATACGCGTAGAAGTACTTAAGGTTAATGCATATGCTATAAAATAAAACATGATGGCTTTAGCAGAAGTTCATAATGATCTTCTTAATACAACTAGGATAAAGGGCTTGTGCAATATCTGAAAATGATATTGGGCAGTTTTTTACAAGATAAATTTGACTAAATAAAGATAAATTGATTTCAAAAAGGGGATTAAAATGGTTAAAAAAGTGATTATATTAGAAGGATTAAGTTGTGCTCATTGTGCTAATAAAATAGAAGAGAAAGTATCACATATTTCGAATGTAAAATCTGCCTCTTTAAATTTTATGTCAAAAACATTAACAATTGAAACTGGACATATAGAGAAAATTGATGAAATACTAAAACAAGCAACTAAAATAATATTAAGGTTAGAGCCAAGCGTTATTATAAAGGAAAAGGTTGTAGAAAAAAAGTCACAAAAGGTTTTAACGGTAATGGGCTTAGATTGTGCCAATTGTGCTTCAAAAATTGAAAAAGAAATTAAAAAAGTTGATGGTGTTGAGAACGCAACAGTGAACTTTGTTACCAACAAATTAATTTTGGAGTTTAGTGAAAAGCATAGAATGAAAGAAGTAACAGAAGCTGTTATAATGGTAGCAAAAAATTTGGAGTCTGGAATAGAAATTATAGATAAGAATAAACATACTGAATGCGGGTGTGAACATCATCATGATGAGCAGGATAATCATAAAGGACACAGCCATGCCCATGGAGAAAAAAATAACACTAAAAAAATAGTATGTTTTGGAATCAGTGTTGTTTTATTTAGTATTGCAATGCTTTTAAAAACATCATTTTGGATTGAATTCACACTGTTTTTTATTAGTTATTTATTTGTAGGCTTAGATGTTTTGGTAAAAGCGGTTAAAAACATTATAAGAGGGCAAGTTTTTGATGAAAATTTTTTGATGGCAGTTGCAACTATAGGAGCATTTTCTATTAAAGAGTTTCCAGAGGGTGTAGCAGTTATGCTCTTTTATCAAGTTGGTGAATTTTTTCAAGGGTATGCAGTTAACCGTTCAAGAAAATCAATTACAGCATTAATGGATATAAGACCGGATTTTGCTAATATAAAGGTTGGTAGTGAAATAAAAAGAGTAGCTCCCGAAGAGGTTGAGGTTGGAAGCATTATAATAGTTAAACCGGGCGAAAGAATACCCCTTGATGGAAATGTTATTGAAGGAAAATCAATGGTTGATACTTCAGCATTAACAGGAGAATCAGTACCAAGGGAGATTACAGAAGGAAAAGAGGCTTTAGCTGGTTATATTAATAAAAGCGGTGTTTTAACCATTGAAGTTACAAAGGAATTTGGAGAAACTACTGTGTCCAAAATTCTTGACCTAGTTCAAAATGCCAGTAGCAGAAAAGCTCCAACTGAGAATTTTATTACTAAATTTGCAAAGTACTATACACCAATTGTAGTTTTTTCTGCCATAGTACTAGCTTTTTTACCGCCTTTGATTATTCAGGGTGCTACTTTTGGAGAGTGGATTAACAGAGCATTAGTATTCCTAGTTGTATCATGTCCTTGCGCACTGGTTGTATCAATACCATTAAGCTTTTTTGGAGGTATAGGCGGAGCTTCAAGGAACGGTATACTTGTTAAGGGAAGCAATTATCTTGAAGCCCTTAATAATGTAGATACAATTGTATTTGATAAGACCGGAACTTTAACAAAAGGAACCTTTAATGTTACTGAGATTAATACTTCAGGAAAAATTAGTGAAGAAGAACTTTTGAAGTTTGCTGCTTTATCAGAGTCATACTCTAACCACCCTATTGCAATGTCAATAATGAGAGCCTATGGTAAGGATATAAATAAAGCTGCTATAAAAGATTACAATGAAATATCAGGATATGGAATTAATGCAGTTATTGAAAATAAGAAGGTTTCTGTTGGTAATATTCGATTAATGAAAAAAGAAAATATTGAGGTAACAGATAGCCTTGTAACAGGTACAGTTGTATATATTGCAGTAGATGGCGAATATGCAGGATATATAGTGATTTCTGATGAAGTTAAGCAGGATGCTAGAAATGCTATTACTTCCCTAAAAGAAATGGGAATTCAAAATATAACTATGCTTACAGGGGATAGTGACTCAGTTGGAAAAGCCATTGCAAACAGTATAGGAATAGAAAAGGTATATACTGAATTATTACCAGACCAAAAGGTTGAGAAATTAGAAAAGATATTTGACCAAAAGACAACAAAAGGCAAGGTCATTTTTGTTGGAGATGGTATAAATGATGCACCTGTATTGGCAAGAGCCGATGTAGGGGTTGCAATGGGAGGATTAGGATCTGATGCTGCAATAGAGGCGGCGGATGTGGTATTAATGACAGATGAGCCCTCAAAAATAGTCTCAGCCATTAAAATAGCAAAAAGAACAAGGAGTATAGTATGGCAGAACATAGCATTTGCATTAGGTGTTAAAGCTTTAGTTCTAATACTTGGGACATTCGGAATTGCTACTATGTGGGAGGCTGTATTCGCGGACGTTGGAGTTGCATTAATAGCAATAATAAATGCAATGAGAGCAATGAAATTAGATAAACAACTCTTTGTTCATAAAAATTCATGCGATTCTGGACATAAACACAAAGATGAAAATGACCACAAAAAAGTAGTGAAAATTGATGAACACAAAAATAAAAAATGTAACTGCAATCATTGTCAATAAAAACTAAAGGATTAAAGGCAAAGTCGAGTGGAATTATACTAAAAATTTTTCTTCTTGACTTCTTTTTTCTTTAATGTTTTAAGAATCATTGACATTGAAATCCAATATATATATAATATCAATGAAACAAATGAATATATATTCATATAAACGAGGTGAAATAATGTTTTTTTTAGCAAGAAGGAATTTGTTTCAAGATAAAAGTACTTTGCTATTAAGTATTGGTGGCACTGCTTTTGCAATTTTATTAATGGTCATTTTGTCTTCTATTTTAAAAGGAACAGTATCAGAAGCAGGACTTTTTTCAAGAAATGTTGGTGCAGATATATTTGTTTCTCAAAAGGGCGTAACAAATATGATAGCTGGATCATCAATCCTTCCAATATCTTTGAAATCAAGAATCGATAATTTTAAAGAAGTAAAACGAGTAGTTCCAATATGTGGGTCATTATATTCATTTGATGTAGGGAATAAGAAGATTGCTGCTTACCTTATCGGGTACGATACTAAGGAGGCGTTTGGTGGACCCTGGAAGATAAAAGATGGAAAAAATATGCCTGAAGAAAATGAAGTTATTTTAGATGAGTATATTGCTAAAATTAATAATATATCAATTGGAGATAACGTGGAGTTATCTGGAGAAGAGTTTAGGGTCGTGGGTTTTTCAGAAGAAACCAATACAATGGGAAGTCAATATATTTTCACTACAAAAAAGGATGCAGAAAAACTGATGCTCTCAAAAGGTAAGGCAAATTACTATTTGGTTACGCTTAATGATTCTAGTAAAGCTGAGGAAGTAGCCCAATTGCTTGAAAACAAAGTATCAGGTATAAGTGCATGTACTAAAAGTGAATTTGCTAAAAACAACGAAAACTGCTTGGATGAAATATTATCAGCACCAATGAAGTTTATGATAGGAATCAGTTTTTTTATTGGAATTATGATCATTGGTATGGCGGTATACACTACTACTTATGGGAAAATGCAAGAATTTGCAGTATTAAAAGCTATTGGAGCTAGTAGATTGAAATTATACTCAGTAGTTTTCTTTCAATCTCTTATAAGCTCTGTCTTAGGATTTGTTTCTGGATGCATTATTTCAGTTGGAGCCATTAAATTAATAAATGCTGTTGTATCTGGGGTAACGGCTTCTTTAGATACAGATATTTTATTACAATGTTTTTTAATGACATTTTTAATGAGTCTGATTGCTGCGTACTTTCCAATTAGAAAGGTTGATTCGGTTGATTCTGCATCTGTATTTAATTAGAATTGGGGGGAATCTTTTTAATGTTTGAGGTAAAGGATATTTGCAAAGAATACGGTGAAGGTGAGACTTTAGTCAAGGCTGTTCGTAATGCGGATCTTACAATTTCAAATGGTGAGATTGTATTTGTAATGGGACCATCTGGCAGTGGCAAAACAACATTACTATCTATGATGGGGCTCCTACTTAGTCCGACTAGGGGTAGTATTTACTTGGATGGTGAGAATGTTTCTAGTTTGCCACAAAAGACCATTTCGAAAGTCAGATTAAACAAGATAGGGTTTGTTTTTCAAAACTTTCAATTGATTTCTTCATTGACAGTTCTAGAAAATGTTCAGTTAGTTCTTACCTTAGCAGGAAAAAGGGGGACAAAAGCTAGAAATAAGTCGATTGAAATACTAACGCATTTAGGGCTAGAAAAAAGACTTAATCATTTTCCGCAGAAATTAAGTGGTGGTGAAAAACAAAGAGTTGCTATTGCAAGAGCTTTAGTAAATGACCCATCAATAATACTTGCTGATGAGCCAACTGCAAATTTAGATTCTCATAATGGACATTTGGTTGCAGAACTATTGCAAAATATAGTCAAAGAGACACATAAGTGCTTATTGGTGGTGACTCACGATCCAAGAATTACTTGGATAGCTGAAAGAACATACATAATGGAAGATGGAATACTAAGAGGAAATAAAATTTGTTAAGATTTTTAAGATTATGGGGGGGGTTCATAATTTGGAAGCAAATAAAAAAACAACGTGGAGTTATGATTCGGTATCAAACTTTTACGAGAAGTTGGCAAATATCTATTCTTTTGGAATGATTAGAGTATCAAAGGACTCACAATTACAAGAAATGCGTAAAGGTGAGAAAGTCCTTTATGTTGGGGTAGGTTCAGGTGAAGATGCGATAAAGGCGGCAAGACTTGGTGCTGATGTTACTTGTATTGATTTATCACCAAAGATGTTATCTATTACTAAGCAACGCTTTGAAAAAGAATCTTTAGTAGGAAATTTTATCTGTGATGATATTACTAAATATGAAAATGAAGGTTACTTTGACGTTGTAACAGCTAATTATTTTTTGAATAATTTCTCAAAAACAGCAATGTTAAGTATTCTTCAGCATTTAACTACATTGTTAAAACAAAATGGGAAACTGATGATAGCAGACTTTGTTGCACCATCAAATAATGTGGTAGTTAGAGCTTTCCAAAAGCTTAATTATTATATTGCAGTCACTTTCTTTTGGCTGGCTAGAGTTGCTCCATTTCATAAAATGCAGGATTATAGTCAGTACTTTAGCAAAATTGGGCTTAAACTAGATAAAGTGAGCTATATGCGTTTTATGAGGATAGGACCCATAACTTATGGTTCAATTACGGGTGTTAAGATTAGTAAATAAGAATGATACTTTTACAATGAGGAGAAATAGGAATGGCTAAAAAGATTGTGAGTGGAATTGTAATTATTATGCTACTAGTTGCAGGCTTTATTGTGTATCAAAATCAATCAATGCAAGCATTAAGTATGGTAACTGTAGATTTAGGGAATGTTGGTGCCCAGGTATCTGCAACTGGGTATGTCAAAGCAGATGATAAGCAGGTTATTAGTTCAAAGATAGGTGGTATTATAGAAAGCATAAATTTTAAGGTTGGAGATGTTGTAAAAAAGGGGGATATTCTTGCTACAATTGATATAAATGATTTTCAAGATCAAATAGATCAAGCAAAGGCAAATCTTGATGTTTTAAATGCAGAAAAAGTAAAGATATTAGCAGGCCCAACTGAAGAAGAAATAAAACAAGCAAGACTTAATGTTGAGCAAGCAAAAGAGACTGAAAGGGAATGTCAAAAAGATTTCGACCGTATCGAGGTTCTTTATAAAAGCGATTCAGTGGCTGAAAGTGAGCTTGATAAAGTAAAGTATGCACTGAATATAGCGAAGAATAAGAATTTAATTAGTCAGGAACAATTACATAATTTATTGAATATACCTAATGAAAATGATATAAAAATTATTGATACAAAGATTCAGCAAGCACAGTTACAAATTAAATTAGCTGAGGACAAATTAAAAGATGCAACTATAATAAGTGAATATGACGGTACTATAGTCAGCAGAAATGTTGAAAAGGGCACTTATGTTCAAGCTGGAACACAAATTTTTCAATTAGCAGATTTAAATTCCATTATTGTACAGGCACAAGTTGAGGAAAAAAATATACTTAATGTGAAAATAGGACAGAAGTCTCTCATAACAGGTAAAAACTTGATGGGAAAAGAAATAAATGGGAAAGTAAAAAAAATATCACCTATTCCTATAAATTTATCAGATTACACAAGTGATGAGATTAAATATGCAGTAGATATTGAGCTTGAAAAAAAAGAGGGACTGGAAATTATGGACGGAATGACTGTGGATGTGGATATTATTTCAGAAGAAAAGGCTAATGTATTAACTATACCTACTTCTTCGCTAATTGAGAAAAAGAAAGAATATCAAGTGTTTGTTTTCATAGATGGCAAAGCAATGCTAAAGACTCTTAAAATTGGAGTAAAGGGAGTAAACTTTGCTGAGGTTGTAGAGGGTTTGAAAGCAGGAGACAAGATTGTATTAAATCCGCCTAGAACGCTTTTAGACAAAACTAAAATAAAGCAACAAAAATAGTCTGATTTATGCTTTGCGAAATTTGTTTATAATAGAGGTTAATATTATTTTTTAGGGCTGGTATATAATATCATGATTATTGATTATAGATTAATTATATTGTTTGTTGAAATAAGCTTAATCTCACTGTTTTGTTTACACTTAATTGATGGAGTTGTAAAGATAAAAAAGGTATTACTTCTTGTGCTTTTAAAAATTGCTTTTATGATAATAATTAATTCAATCCCACAAATATTATTTTGCAATGCACTTATACAAGTAGTGTTTTGGGGTTTAATATTATCGTTTGTTTGCAGGGTAAGGTTTAATGTAGCCTTTATAACAGCTTTGATTGGATTAAGCATTTATCTCTGCATTGAAGGAGTATCTGGATTTATACTGATTTCATTAGAAGAAAATATTAATATTACTATACGGGATGCTTTAAGAAATTACGTCATATTAGCATTAAAAATAGCATTCTTTTTGAGTGCGTATCTTTTTATAAAAAGAGTAGATTTAGAATTTATTAATAATTACCGTTTTTTTGTATCGCATTTTAAAAAGGATAGTACAAACAAGAAGGTTAACATTGGTAGTGATTATTACATTTTAAGTATAACAATGTTTGTATTCTATATTTTTTCTTATATAATATCTTATAATTGCAATAATACAAGTGACCAATGCATACTTTATAGAACTATGACGGTAACTAAATTGCCCTCAGTGATATCGGGAATTATACTTCCTATTGTAGTGATATTTATAATGAAGCAACTTATAGTTTTGATTCAAAATAAGATAGATTCAAATATACATATAAATTCATTGCAAAGCGTGAAGGAATTGATAAACATGGAACGAACTCAACGACATGATTTTAACCATGAACTTCAAGTGACTTACGGATTGCTGGAAATTGGTGCTTTTGATGAGGCTAGAGAGTATTTGAAAAAAAGTGTTAAAGAAATTTCTATAACGTCTAATTCTATAAAGATTGACAATTTAAGTATTGCTTCATTGATTTATGTAAAGAAATGCATTTCTGAAGCTAAAGGCATAGAGCTATATATTGATGTTAAAAGTAGCTTTAAGGAATTGCATATACAAGAGAGAGATATAATTTTAATTCTGGGTAATCTAATTGATAATTCTATAGAAGCAACTGAAATATTGAATGATAAAGAGAAGAAACATGTGCAGGTGAATTTGTATTTTGAGTATAATTGCTATATAATTGAGGTGTTGAATGCTGGCGATCCTTTAGGCGATGAATTAGTTAAGAAAATATTTACCCCTGGGTTTACTACTAAAAAGACGGGGATGGGTATGGGATTGTATAGCATAAATAGGATTGTTAAAAAATATAGTGGTCATATACAGATTTTAAATGATATGGGGCTTAATTGTTTTAGAGTAGTCATCCCAGCTAATGCAAATATTATTTGAAACTCTAACCTGTTTTTGAGCTTGGACTATATCTAATTGGTCGAAAGTGGGGGTTTTTATAATGATTAAAGTTTTATTAGCTGATGATGATTTTCGAATGAGGCTTATTATAAAAAATGTTTTGTCTAAAATGGACGATGTTAATATCGTAGGTGAGACTGATAATGGTAAGTTATTAGTAGAAATGGTTAAAGAATATTTGCCTGATGTTGTTTTCATAGATATTGATATGCCACAAAAAGATGGGATAGTTGCATCAAGAGAAATTTTCAAATTCAATTCTAAAATATGTCTTATTTTTGCCACCGCTTATTCTGAATTTACACATGAAGCATATGATGTATATGCATTTGACTATTTACTAAAGCCTTTTAAGATAGAGCGAATAAAGGAAACTATGGAACGCATTATTGCATTGAAAGATCCAAAGATATTGACTAAAGATGAGAGCATGATAAAAACAAAGCTATTTATACCATCTAGTGGAATATATAAAGTTATTTGCGTAGAAAGTATTATTTATATCACTAGACAAGGGCGTAAGACAATTATTCATACAATTAATGAAAATGTTAAATGCTATGAATCACTACAAAAGCTTGAGAGCCAGCTCTCAATTAATATTTTCTTTAGATGTCATCAAGGATTCATAATAAATACTAACATGATTCAAGAAATAGCGTCATGTAAAAATAAAGTATATACAGTCAAGTTATTCTCAACCGAGGATACAGTTTTAATGACAGCTGAAAAGTTTAAAGAATTCAAGGAAAGATTCTCTCTAATTTAACATATTAACAATTTGATGAAAAATAGACATGAAATTAGTCTAATCCAACAATTTGCATGACTGAATAAGACATGCTTGTATCTATTTGTTACTTATTTTGACATAATAATATTAGAACTACAAATGGCTTATTAATCACATAATATAGAAATTTAGTGTTAATAAGTTGAATTATGTAAAAAAGGTGGTTGGTTATGTTTAGTAATATACTAATAACGGGTGCAACTGGTTTTGTTGGAGCAAATTTGGCTATAAAATTATTAACAGAATTTGATTTTAACTTATTTTTAATTGTACGAAGCAGTAAAAATTTATCTGCCGAGGAGAGGATTTGTTCATTATTTTCTAAATATCTGGGTGAGGATTACAAAAAGTATGTGAAGAGAGTATTTGTAGTAACTGGAGATGTAACAAGGGATAACTTTGGATTGGACAAACAATTATACGATGAATTATCTCAAAAAATTGATTGTATATTTCATTCTGCGGCAAGTATTAATTTTAAGCTTAGTCTTGAAGAATCAATGAATATTAATGTTCAAGGAACTAAGAATGTACTTGAGTTTTCACGTCAATGCATGAAGAATGGACAGTTTAAAAAATTTAATCATATAAGTACTGCATATGTTGCAGGAAATACTAAGGAGTTATTTCTTGAAAGCCAGCTTGATATAGGGCAGGAGTTTGAGAATACCTATGAGATTAGTAAATTTGAGACTGAAAAAATGGTAAATAGATATATAGACGAAGGTTTCCCAATTACTATTTTTAGACCATCGGTAATTGCAGGTAATTTTACAACAGGTGAAATAACGGAGTCAAATTTGATATTTGGATTTATTAAGCAGATTTCTAGCTCAAGATACAAGGAGTTCATTTGTAACGAGGATTCTTCGCTCAATATAATACCAATTGATTATTTTGTAGATGCAATGCTAGATATTTCTTTTCAGAAAAATTCTTTAGGAAAAACATATCACTTAGTAAATAAACATAACTCAAGCATAATGGAAATGGTTAAAATATGTTGCGAAGTGGCGAAAGTAAGATTGCCTGAGTTTGTTCCATTAGATAATAAAGAAAAAACTTCTCTGAGAACGCGTCTTCTACTTGAAGTATTTTTACCCTATATTGAAAAGTCTCATAAATTTGATGATTCGATTGCGCAAGAAAATTTAAATGCGAAAAATATATCATGCCCTATAGTTGATAATATGTTTATGAAAAGAACAATTGAGTATTGCCTTGAAAACAATATGATTTCATTAAAAGGTGAGTGCTATGGAAATTAAAGTTATTAATACATTGAAAGATATTAGTAAAAGCGAATGGGATTCAATTATTGATAAGAACAATGTTCAAATGAGTTATGGTTATCTCAAAACTATTGAGGAATCAAGCATCGGAGATTATAAATATTTTTATATTGTTATTTATAATCTGGATGAAGTTATTGCAACATTACCGATATTCTTAACAAATAGTTTTTGCCTAGATACTCCTCTGGTTGGAAAGTTGAAGGAAAAGAGTGAAATAATCAGAAAGTATTTTCCATGTTTTTTACATCAGAGAGTATTATTTTGTGGATGTGGTATTGCTGAATACAATGATATTAACGTAAAGGAAGGAATAGATAAATCGGAAGTAACCAGACTTATCCTTCAGGAAGTAAATGATATTTCTAGAAAAGAAAAAGTTAAATTTACTATTTATAAGGATTTTTTGCGTGTTTCTAATGAAACACATAAGCAATTGATAATAGACGATTACTTTGAAGTGTATAGCTTACCAACCACATGCCTTGAAATTAGTTGGGAGTCATTTGACGAGTATTTGGTTTGCCTAAAGAAAAAATACCGCCATAATATAAAAAATAAAATAAATGCAAGCTGCAAGTGTGGAAATATTGAATATGAAGTAGTAGAAGACTTTAGTCATTTAACAGAAGAATTGCATAGGCTTTATGAAAACACCTATAAAAAAGCACATGTAAAGTTTGAAAAGCTAGATAAAAACTTTATTGCTAATTTGAATAATAACATGGGTAGTTCTACAAGTGTTATACTGGCAAAGCTTGAAGGACGAATAGTTGGCTTCATGCTACTTGTGAATTCTGAAGAGTCATGTATTAATGTTAGAATGGGACTTGATTATGAATGTGCATATGATTTTCAGTTATATTATATGCTTTTATATCAAAACATCATTTATGCTATTAGCAACAAAAAGAAAAAGCTGTATCTTAGCCAGACTACATATAGACCAAAGCTTGAAATTGGTGCAGAGTTAGTTGCATTAAAGGGATATGTTAAGCATAGGAATCCTTTATTAAACAAAATATTCAAGTTCTTGTTTTCAAAGTTGTTTAAAAAATATGAAATACTTGCAAAATCAGATAATCCCCATGAAGATATGAAAACACTTTTTCCGCAATATTTTAGCGGTGTAAACTCAAATAATGACAAAAAAAGTGCATGAGATATTTAATCAATCGTTTATTATTTTTTATAAATGTTTAATTTAGAGGAGGAATAGTTTTGTATAGAAATTCAAAAATGGTTCGACCAATAAGTAAAGAAATATACTATGGACTCACAAGAAGCACATGTCCTGAATGCTTGAAAATTATTGATGCACAAATTATAGTTCGGGATAACAAGGTGTATTTTGATAAATTTTGCCCTGATCATGGGAAATCTAGGATTCTTGTTTCTTCAGATATTCAATGGTATGACTTTTGTAGAAATTATCAAAAGGCAAATTCAGTCCCATTAAAAATTGATAAAAAGGCTCAGAGGGGATGTCCACATGATTGTGGGATTTGCGGGCAACATAGACAACACACAGGAATAGTAATGTTTGGCGTGACAAATGTTTGTAATATTAACTGTCCTATTTGTTGCGTTCATAATGAAGATAATTGGTCGCTTACCTATGAAAATGCAAAAAAACTTATTGATACAGTTACTGAGCGTGAAGGTAAACTTGAGATATTATCAATTTCTGGTGGTGAGCCAACACTCCACCCCCAAATTATAGATATAATAAAATATGCAAAGAAGAATAATGTTGTCAGATGCTGTATTAGTTCAAATGGAATTAGGATTGCAAATGATCCTGAATTTGCACAGCAGCTTGCTGAAGCTGGTGCATTTGTAAACTTGCAGTTTGACGGATTTAGACCTGAGACATATAAGATAATTCGTGGCGATGCGGCAATGTATGATATAAAAATGAAAGCAATTGAAAATTTAAAGAAGTACAATGTTAAAACCGTTCTTATACCAACTATTGTTGAAGGTCTAAATGATGATGAGATTGGCAAGATTTTTGACTTTGCAATTAAGGAGAAATTTATATCTTCGATACATATTCAGCCACTAACTCATATCGGTGAGGGAGGGGAGAATTTTAAATTTGATCCTCTAAACCATGTAACAGTTCCAGATATCTTAACTAATATTGAGAAGTATTTTAATTACAAAATCAAGAGAACAGATTTTGTCCCTGAACCGTGCGAATGTTTTTTGACTTCATATATACTTAAACTTGAAAATCAAGAACCAATTCCACTTCAAAGACTGATTAACATGTCACCGTATGCGGATAAATTACAAAACAATATGGGATTGACAAAAGAGGATATAAGCAATTTTACAAAGACCGTTGTTAAGAACCTATTCTTTAGCAATCCGGAAGGACAAAAAAACTCATTACTTTCGAAGGCTAAATACATTAAGCCATTAATTAAACTTGGTTTAGAAATTAATAAAATAAAGATGAAATATAAAGACAGAGCCGAAGAAGAAGTGGTTAAACTATTAGAAGATAAAGTATTGTTAGTAAATTTTCACGCAATGATGGACAAGTATACATTTGATCAGAAGCGTTTAATGCAATGTGTTCACCAATGGATTACTCCAGATGGCAAAATATACCCATTCTGTTCATATGGATTATTCCATTCTGTAAATGCAAAAGAAAGTATATTTAGCAATATGGATCCTAATACAAAAGTTTTAGCAGAAGAAACTAAAAACATATGCAATAAGTTTAAATTATAATACTCAACTTTCCCATATGAAAAGTCTATCGGTATGCAAACTTATCAATGGTTTGTTGCCGAAATAGTTGCTTGAATTAGTAATGGTCTATCTCAGCATTTTAGCAGTTGCACACATTCACCATCCATGGTTCACAGTGTGCTAAAACCGACATCGTGTCGGTTTTTCGGCAAAAACACTTCGAGCTTGCTAAACAATTGAAATATACATTAATACAGCTTTCGCTTTTACTAATACAAAATCATAGTATTCATTCAGCAAGCTTTATTCACACGACTAATTCATGCAATTATTTCTAACCCAACTTTCCATTGATAAGTTGAACACCTATAATTCAACTGGGGAAGTTGAGTTATAATACAAATAAATAAAACGACCGCCTTAAAATTCAAATATTTTTTTGGCGGTCGTTTTATTTATTGTACTAAATTAAAATACCTGTTTACTTGTTATTTAAATACAGTTGCAGGATCTATCAAAGCTACTTTTCTAATTGGAATGTAGGATGCAAATAGACTCATAAATAAAGCCATGATAAAACTCTGAAAAAGAATTTGAGGTTCTAATGCGGCAGATACTCCTTCTCCTAGAGAATTAATAAGTTTGCTGACTCCGAAAGAAGCTACAAGACCAGCCCCAAAGCCTAAAATTGAATTTATAAGCGCTTGAAAAAAGACTGTTGAGTATAAGTTGGAATTACTAGCACCAACAGCTTTTAAGATAGCATATTCTCTGTATTTACTTAAGGTTGATGTATATATTGTAAGCCCAATAATCATAAGACCAATAAAAAAGCTTATTCCTACCATTAGTTTCATTGGAGCGGAAATCATTTCCTCTTGTACCTGCTGATTATATGCTGCGAATTCTTCCTTGGTGTATGCGTTAACACTTGAAATTTGATTTTCAATTGATTTTGCTATTTGTTCGGAGTTACTGTAATCATCAACAGTAACTAAAATGAAGTTAACTACATTAGGAGAAAGTAACAATCTGCTTGCATCTTTTTTTGTGACAAAGATATATTGATTTGCCATTGCGTTCGTTTCAGAGGATAAGCCAACAACTTTAAAATATTCATTAGAAAGCTCTATTGAATCACCTATTTTTATATTGTTACTATTAGCAAGAAATTCATCAAGAATAACCTCTTTGTCAGAGACAGTATCTGAGCCTTTTGATACTTTCCAGGGGCCTCCGATTTTATTTTTGGGATCATAACCTACTATGTATGCTGATGCAACCTTATTACCCACATTAAAACAAAATTTATTACCATAAATAGGGATTGCCTGCTTAACACCAGCCACATTTTCAATGTTTCCTTTGATGTTTTCAGGCAAAAAAGAAATACTTGCCAGCATTTTACTTACACCATCCTGAGTAACGAAGATGTCTGCACCTGTATTTTCTGAATATGCTCTTGCTTGGAAAATAGTCCCTGATAATATAGCTTGTAGTATTACCATTAAAACTATAGCAAAGGCGGTGCCACCTATACTTAGTAATAACTTTCCCTTATCTTGAAACAAATTTTTTATGGCTAGTTGAAACAAACTAAATCCCTCCAATACATGAATAATTATTCAGATGTTCCTTTGATATTATAACTTTTAACTAGTCATTAGTCAATTATAAATAGTAAGTAATTTATCATTCGAGTAAAAACCCTAAGGCTCTAGGATTAAAAAGCTGAGGCGTTTCGTTATGAGGCAAGTGTCCTGAATTTTCTATAACGTATGTTGTACAATATAAAAAGCGGTTTTTTAGTTTTTCCATCATCCATAATGGATGTATATTATCTGAACTTCCCCAAACAAGTAGAACAGGAGATTTTATTTTCTCAAGATTTCTTTCAATAATAGAAAAATCTGCGTTGGCATAAGATTTGACAGTTGCATTGATATACCCCTTTGTAAATATGGGAGTATATACAGAACTAACAAGTTCCTTACTAATTTTTTTTGAATCATTAAATGCTTTTTTTAATTCATTTTTTATTAAAGTTTTTGTGGAATAAAGTAAGATAACTCTACCTAAAATGGGATTTGATAATATAACATTTGAAAGTGTCATTTTATGGTTAAATGTACACGGCGAAGACAAAACCAGTTTATTCACTTTTGAAGGATATTTTAATGCAAAATGGAGTGTGTGGCCACCTCCCCATGAGCTAGCAATAAAGGAAGCTTTATCAATAGTATAATGAATCATTATATTATTAATAAAGGAAGCAAAAAAGTCAGGAGAATAATCACCCTTAGGTTTCTCACTAAAACCGCATCCTACCATGTCAAAGGCATATACTTTAAAATAGTCTGAAAAGTAATCTATATTGTTTTTGAAATCATATAGATTCATTTGGCTGCCATGAATCAAAAACAAAGGATTACCCTGTCCCTTAATAACGATATGTGTTTTTATACCATTTATTTCTACAAGGTCATCTTCTTTAAACCAATTTACAGACAATTTTTTTACATTATACTTTCTAATTAAAAAATTGGATATACTTAAAATTGACAAAATAAATAATACAAATATAAATATGAAAAAAACCATAAGCTCACTTCCTTACACTAGAAATTAATAACATATGTATACTTGAAAAAGTGGCATGAACGAATGAACAAGTATTCATGTAATATATTATATTGTGAACTTTATGATAATGTCAACTGATGGAATATATCAGTAAAAAATTTTTAGTTAACAGCCTTAGTTAAAAAATGAATATAAAACATATTTTATTAGTACGATTGTATGATAAAATTTAGTATGATATAGTTGAATTATAAAAGTTGTCAATAAAACACTTTTTGTGTTGAAATATATCAGTATGTTTTTTGCTGTTTATTCGGACAACAGATTTGAAAAAGTAGTTATATGAAGTGCTAAAAGGTCGTGATAATTGTTGTACACAGAAAAAGATTTGCTACGTTTATTTATTCCTGCATTTATTGAGCAGCTGCTTTCAACTGCAATTGGTGTAGTAAATACCATGATGGTAAGTGGATTAGGTGCTTTTGCAGTATCGGCAGTTGGAATTGTTGACTCAATAAACATTGTGGCAATGAATGTTTTTATGGCAGTCTCTATGGGAGCCACAGTTGTAATATCTCAGCATCTAGGCTCTAGCAATAATAAGGATGCGTCTAAGACTGCAACACAGTCAATATCAGCTGTTTTATTGCTATCAGCCCTCACTGGCCTTGGGCTTTATTTGTTTGGAGAGCAAATTATTAATTCATTATTTGGAAATGCAGAACAAATTGTAAAATCTGCGGCTAAAACTTACTTGATATGTTCTGCTATTTCGTATCCGTTTTTAGGTCTATTCAATGTTTTTACAGGCATTTTAAGGGCAAATAACAATTTTAGAGCATCTATGGCGGCGGCTGTCGCTTCAAATATTGTTAATGTTTTAGTAGGAGCTGTATGCATATTCTATTTTAAATTGGGTGTTCTTGGTGCTGGAATTGGAATGATTTCGGCAAGGCTATTTGGAACACTGGTATTGATTCATCCATTATTTACAGATATTAGAATAAATATTCGTGGTGAATCCTATAAAATTACATTTAAGATATTGAAACCAGTTTTATATATAGGCGTTCCGGCAGGCTTGGATAGTTTCGTATTTAATGGCGGAAAGCTATTGGTTCAGACATTTATTACATCTCTAGGGACATCAGCGCTGGCTGCAAATACAATTGCCGGTTCTATGAATTCTATCATAAATATTCCAGGGAATGCAGTTGCCATTGTAGCAGTGTCGGTAATAGGATATTATGCCGGAGCCGGTCTACGGGATGAACTGAGAAAGATGACAAAGAAATTAACACTTTATGCCATGGCGCTACTTGGAGCTGTATCATTAGTATTTTTCCCATTTGTAGAAAGCTTTATAAGACTATATGCGCCGGCAGACGATGTGTTAGTAATGGCGTTACATGTTACTTATTTGACATTGGTATGTATACCCATATTCTGGCCGGCTGGATTCATTGTGCCTGCTTGTTTACGAAGCACAGGAGACTCTGTTTTTATCACGATAGTTTCTATATCAAGTATGTGGCTGGTAAGAGTTCTTGGGGGATATTTATTGGTAAGATATACTCTATTAGGACTTATGGGAATATGGATTGCCTGGTGTTTTGATTGGGTCACACGCGGAGTACCTTATTGTGCCAGGGCAATATCTCGGAAATATGAAAAGTATTTACCAAAGGTTGAAACTTAATTAATAGTAAATTAGTATAAAAAAGGCTGCTGCACATAAAACCAACCACACAATACTGGTAGGGTAACCATTTGTATATTGTGGTTTGAAATTATCATGCATCAGCCTTGTCATGTTTTTTCATACTATTAATATATTATGGGTTTGCTATCAGGTAGTTTCTTATTGTATCCAATTCTCCTGGTAAAAATGTTGATCTTACATTGGAGTTTGAATATTCTGACAATTTATCCAGGAACAAATCAAATTTTGCTACCTTTGTTGATGGATTTATACTGTTATTTTTGAAGTAGTTGAATGTGTTTTGGAACGGAGTCCATCCAATTGAGTTTTTAATTCTGAGGAAGCAATAAGTAGCACCATCACCGCCATATGTACCTTGTGCTATAGTATTGTCATAACATTCGCTTGAATTTGATCTATACATATTTTCAATCTGTGAGCCATAGTAGAATACATTATTATTTCCTTTGACCTTACCGTAAAGAGACTCAAGAACATAGCACATTTTTGTATTAGCCCAGAATTCTGCATCCCAATTCCAACCCTCATAATCAAAATCATGTCCTATTTCATGAAGAATACCAAAGGACCAGTCATCATATGTATTGATGCTAGTTATTTCGCTAGCTACATACGGTGAATTCCAGTGGATAGGATTACCAGCAATAGCCCACCAGCCTGAGTATATATGAGAAGACATTACGTTGATTTTTGAACCGCCATATGGAGTCCAACCTACCAGATTTGCATATGTTTGGTAGGCGTCGTCTAGATGATTCATCCATCTTGTATCGTTTGTTCCTGTGAATCCTGCCCATTGGTCAGGGGTCAAATGTAAATTGAGATAGTCACCGCTTCGACTTTCTAGTTCAGGGCTGCTAGATATACTAAGATTATCAAAGTATGCCTTGCCTTTCATACAGCTACTATAGAAGCCAAGTCTGCATGTAATGGTGACACTGCCGCTTTCAGGAACCAAAAAATCAAGATGTATCGGTTTCCAGTCAAAGGTTCCTGTGGAGTTTGCAGATGCGCTTGCTGCCCATTCACCCATTATAGAGATGTTTGCACCTTGTTCTCCATTATTATTAGGGTCGGCTATAATATTTTCACCCTTTACGTAAGCTGTCAAAGAGTATACCTTGCCGGGGGTTAGCTGTACTGTCTGAGTCCATCTTGCATCATTGTAATCAGTTGAATTTATGCTTATGCATTTACTGTTATTTATACCTGCATTAGTTTCCCAGGTATAAGCAGTTCTTCCATCATTCCAATAAGCAGATGTTGACCAGTCTAAAGGTGTAGAACCAGAACCAGTCTCAAAATCTTCTTGTTCAGTTAGTGTTACGTTATCAAAATATGCAACACCTTTCATCAAATTGCTGTAAAATCCTAATCTGCATCCTATTTGTACAGTTCCGCTTGCTGGGGCAACGAAAGTTAGATCTATTTTCTTCCAATCGAAGGTACCTGTAGAATTTTCACTGCTGCTGACTTCCCAACCGCCCATGAGGCAAATGTTTGCTCCTATATCTGCACCTTGGTCGGCTATTATGTTTTCACCTTTTACATATGCACTTAAAGTGTATGTTCTCCCAGGAGTAACCTGTATTGTCTGAACAACCCTTGCATCATTGTAATCTGTTGAATTTATGATTATACAGCTGCTGCCTCCTATTCCTGAATTTGACCAGCTATATGTGGTACGGTCATCGTAAAAGTACATATCATCTGACCAGTTATCAGGCTGAAAGTTGGAGCCTTCTTCAAAATCACCGTTTTCTAAAATTGCCACAGCTGCATTTGCTGAATTTGTTCCTATAACCGTGTTAAATATCGTGAAATTTACTGGTATTGCTTGAAACATCATCAGTAATGACAATATAACGCATAAAGCTTTGAATTTTAAATTTTTCTTCATTTCAATGCCTCCATATCTTTAGTTTAGAGATTGTGTGAAAAAACAATTTCATTATACAAATTAAGTGTAAAAATGTCAAATAATAAAAAATAAGCAAAAAAAAGTTAAAAGTGTAGACTTGTATATTGTTTTAGAGCAGATTTAGCTCAATTTTGTTTTTGAACTATTTGAACTGTATATAAGAAAAAATATTTAGTAAAAATGCTAGAAAAATAAAATAAAGATGGGGTTAAAATAAAAATAAAATAAATATCAACATAAAGATTGATTAATATTAAACTATATGGTATACTTGCATACGAAAAAATACACACGCATATATCAGTTTGTTAGAGTGTCAGCAATGGCTGATTAAACTCAATAAAAAATTTTTGAGTTGGCAAAGATGCGGAGGTATTAACTTTAACGGAGGTGTTTTTAATATGGCAGTTATTTCAATGAAACAACTTTTGGAGGCAGGTGTTCACTTCGGTCATCAGACTAGAAGATGGAATCCTAAGATGGCGGAGTATATCTTTACAGAGCGTAATGGTATATACATCATAGACCTTCAGAAAACAGTAAAGAAAGTTGACGATGCATACTTCTTTATTAGAGAAGTAGCAATGGCTGGTCAGGATGTTCTTTTTGTAGGAACAAAGAAACAAGCTCAGGATTCTATTAAAGAAGAAGCTGAGAGAAGCGGACAATTCTTCGTAAACAACAGATGGTTAGGTGGAATGCTTACAAACTTCAAAACTATTCGTAAGAGAATTGACAGATTAAATCAGTTAAATGCTATGGAAGCTGATGGAACTTTTGAAGTTCTACCTAAGAAAGAAGTTATCAAGTTGAAAAAAGAAATGGAAGATCTGGAGAAGAATCTTGGCGGTATCAAGAATTTGAAAAAGATTCCAGGAGCAATGTTTGTTGTTGACCCACGTAAGGAAAGAAATGCAATTCTTGAAGCTAAGAAGCTAGGTATTCCAGTTGTAGCTATAGTTGATACAAACTGTGATCCTGATGAAGTTGATTTTGTTATCCCAGGTAATGATGATGCAATAAGAGCTGTAAAGTTGATCGCTGCTAAAATAGCTGATGCTATTATAGAAGGTCGTCAGGGAGAACAGCTACAAGCTGAAGCTGCTGTGGTAGCTGACGAAGCTGCAGAAGTAGTTGCTGAGTAAATTGATTAATAATTAATGCAGGTTGGGTAGCCAACTTCGCTATGACTTGATATATAATGATATATCGTATAAAAATAAATTTAATAAGGTATCTTATTTTTTGAAACAGATTAAGATAATATACGGTTTGGAGGATAAAAAATGATTACTGCTGAAATGGTAAGGCAGCTCCGCGAAAGAACCGGAGCAGGAATGATGGATTGCAAAAAGGCTCTTACAGAAACTAATGGCGATGAAGAAAAAGCAATTGAGCTCTTAAGAGAAAGAGGAATAGCTAAAGCAGCTAAAAAGGCAGGAAGAGTTGCTGCTGAAGGTTTAGTTGAAGCTTATATACATGGCGGCGGAAGAATTGGTGTTCTTGTTGAAGTAAATATTGAAACAGACTTTGCTGCAAAGAATGATGAATTCAAAACATTTGTTAAGGATGTTGCAATGCAGATAGCTGCTAGCAATCCTGAATATGTTAGAAGAGAAGAAGTGCCAGCTGCAATACTTGAGAATGAGAAAGAAATTTTAAGAGTGCAAGCTAGAAATGAAGGAAAACCTGAAAAAATCATTGAAAAAATGGTTGAAGGTAGAATCGAAAAATATTATACTGAAAAATGTTTGTTAGATCAGGCATTTATCAAAGATCCTGATATGACTATTGACCAATTATTAAAAGAAAAAATAGCTCACATTGGTGAAAATATTTCTATCAGAAGATTCGCTAGATTTGAAAGAGGCGAAGGTATAGAAAAGAAAGAAGAAAACTTCGCTGATGAGGTTATGAAGCAAATAGGTGGTTAAGTAATTTTAGGGGAACATATTTAGTATATGTTCCCCTTATTAAGGCCTTTTTTGAAAAATAGAATAAAATAGCATATTATATAGTTGTGGATGGAGGAGAGCTATGACTGAGTTAAAATATAAAAGAATATTGTTAAAAATCAGCGGAGAGGCTTTATCTGGAGAAAAAGGCAGCGGTATAGATACCGATACTATTAATGAGATATGTGATAGAATATATAAGACCCATGAATTAGGTGTTGAAATAGCTATTGTTGTAGGTGGAGGTAATTTCTGGAGAGGTAGAAGTGGTGTGGGAATGGATAGAACTACAGCAGACCACATGGGTATGCTGGCTACCGTTATTAATTCACTTGGCTTGCAGGATGCATTAGAATCCAGAGGAATACCTGTTAGAGTTCAGACCGCTATAGAGATGAGGCAAATTGCTGAGCCATATGTCAGAAGAAAGGCTGTAAGACACTTAGAGAAAAAGAGAATAGTAATTTTTGCCTGCGGAATGGGGAATCCTTATTTTTCAACAGATACGGCAGCTGCCCAAAGAGCTGCTGAAATAGATGCAGAGGCTATATTAATGGCAAAGAATGTAGATGGAATTTATGATAGCGACCCATCAAAAAATCCAAAGGCTGTAAAATTCGATAAGATTAGTTATCATGAATATTTAAATAAGGGATTATCTGCAATAGATTCAACAGCAGCTTCATTTTGTAAAGACAATGCAATACCAATGTTGGTATTTGGACTAGATGATCCTGATAATATTATAAGAGCTGTTAAGGGTGAAGAAATTGGTACTACAATATATTGAAATCATTCGGAAATAATTGTATGATATAGATATAAATTATAGGAGGAGCTTTATAATGGACAAGGAACTTTTCAAACCCATCGAAGAGAAAATGATTAAAACTATAAATGTATTAAAAGATAATTTAGCTGGTATTAGAGCAGGAAGAGCTAATCCAGCAATATTAGACAAAATCACAATTGATTATTACGGCACTCCCACTCCAATTAATCAAGTCGCATCTGTATCTGTACCAGAGGCTAGAGTTATTTTGATACAACCTTGGGAGTCAAAGCTACTTAAGGACATTGAAAAGGAGATACAGAAATCAGACATTGGTATTAATCCAAATAATGATGGTAAAACAATCAGACTTGTTTTTCCAGCCCTTACAGAAGAGCGACGTAAAGAATTAACTAAGTCAGTAAAAAAAGAAGGCGAAGATTCAAAGGTTGCTGTTAGATCAATTAGAAGAGACTCTATTGAAGCTATGAAAACAAAGAAAAAGAATAGTGAGATTACCGAAGATGATCTAAAGGATGCAGAAAAGGATATTCAAACATTAACTGATAAATATATTGCAGATATAGATCGTATAGTTGCAATTAAAGAAAAGGAAATTATGGAGGTATAACTGTTTGAGCTGTTCTAGAGCTGATGGATATATAGAAGAGAGCATAAGTTGTGAGGTTGACTTACCAGTTGATATTACTGAACTTGTAGGTTTTACCCTTGGAGATGTTCTAAAGGTAGTACAGGAAAAAGGTTATACAGTTGGTAATATTTCAATTACATCACCACCTAGACTAGAAATATCTGAGTATGACCAATCATTTAGAGTGCTAAGAATTCAGCCATTAGAAGGAAATAGCTTAACTATACTTGTATGTAAACCCCTCTAAACGAGGGGTTGTTTTAAATATATAACTTAACTTTTCCACATAAAAAGTCTATCTGTGTTTAAACCTATCAGTGGTTTATTTTCAAAATAATTGTTTGGAATATATAAATTTATATGTTTAAGAGTGTTGCAAACATTTTTTGCAATTCTGAGTTTGATGGATACTAGAAATTTTAAGATAAAAATTTCCATATTTGGGATTGAAAAAGAAGTTCTCTCCAATTTAAATAGGGTGCGGAGAAAGTACAAAGTGTTTCGTCAAAAGCTAGGTGGTTACCCTAGAGGTGTCTGTTGAGATACCTTGTGTACTAGGAAAAACCAGATTGAACTAAAGAACTGAGCGAAGCAGATTTTCTTGGATTAAAGGTATTTGGATTCATATGTAAACTAGGCGTGGAGGTTAGCGAGAAAGAATGTGTGTGCAGGCTATAATCAACTGCGTACCGCCACGAGTGCTTAACCAATTATGTGTAATAAACTAGGCGTGGAGGTTATAATGGGTTTTTTTGATAGATTATTTACTAAAAAAAATAAAGTAATTAAAGAATTCAAGGTGGTTCCAAATCATATAGCAATAATCCCTGATGGAAATGGTCGTTGGGCAAAAAAACGAGGTCTGCCTAGGAATATGGGTCATAGAGAAGGTTCTATGAATATAAAAAAGATAGTCATTTACTGTTCAAAAATTAAAGTTAAATATTTGACTTTTTACGCCTTCTCAACTGAAAATTGGAGAAGACCTCAAGGTGAAGTTGATGCTTTAATGAAACTGTTAATGGAATTTTTGCGTAAAGCAGAAAAAGAACTTGATGGCAGCAATGTAAAAATCAGGGTTATTGGTGATGTAGCCGGTTTACCTGAAGAACTTCAAAAGGAGATTGTCAGAGTTGAAAAGTTTACAAGCAGCAATGATGGTTTAAACTTGAATATAGCGCTTAATTATGGCTCTAGACTGGAGATGTTACATGCTGTTAAAGAAATTTCTAAGAAAGTTAAAGAAAATAAGCTATCAATTAATGATATAGATGAAAGTCAATTTGAAAGCTGCCTATATACTGCTGGTATTCCTGACCCTGATTTGCTTATCAGAACAAGCGGAGAGCAGAGAATTAGTAACTATCTATTATGGCAATGCGCATATTCAGAATTATGGTTTACTGATGCTCTATGGCCAGATGTGAATGAGAGCCACATTGCTGAGGCAATTCGGGACTATGAAAAAAGAAATAGGAGATATGGTGGTCTAGGATAGAAACACTATAATTTACGCCATAAGTTGGCGTGGGAGGTTAGTATGCTTAAAACTAGAGTAATAAGTGCGGTAGTGGGTCTTGTTTTACTTATTGCCGTTTTGTACTTGGGTTCAATACCATTTGGAATAGCTGTGAGTTTAATAGCTGCTATTGGACTTTATGAATTCTATAATTCTGTCTCAAATTTAAAAAATATTAATCCAATTAAAATAGTGGGTTATTTATCTGTTATACCACTATTGATTTTGGGTATTAAAGATACAGGATGGCTAAAAGTTGATATCGCAACATTAACAGGGATTTCAGCAATAATAGTAATATTTTTGAGTATGGCATTTATTGTTTTCAAAAATAAGAGTTATAATATTATAGATGTTTGTATAACAGCTTTTGGAATAGCTTATGTTCCTTTTCTATTAAGTTTTGTTATTTTAATCAGAAACATGGAAGATGGGTATTGCTTAATATGGCTGATATTTATCGGTGCATGGGGTACTGATACTATGGCATATACTTTTGGACGTCTATTTGGAAAGAGAAAGATTATTCCTGAGATAAGTCCAAAGAAGACTCTGGCAGGTGCAATTGGCGGAATATTTGGCTGTATGGCGTTGATGTTGGTGTTTGGAGTTGTTTTAAAAAGCTATTGTAATTTAGAAATATCATATATTGTTTTGGCAATTTTAGGGCTGTGTTGTGGAATGATTTCGCAAATTGGTGATTGGTCGGCATCAGCAATAAAAAGATATGTCGATATTAAAGATTTTGGAAACCTTATGCCTGGACACGGTGGTGTATTGGATAGATTTGACAGTATTTTATTTGTAGCTCCTGTGGTATATTATGCCTTGCAGCTAAGCTTTTTAATATAGAAAAGTTGTTTTTAATTGATTGAAAAATAAGATAATTCAAACAGTTAAAAGCGCTCCTGTGTTTTATCCATAGTAAAATTCATGTATTTGCACAAAGTTACATTTGGAGTTTAGGGTAATAGAGCTTAAATAGAATTTTTATGTGGGTAATTCGAGCGGTAAAGGCGAACATAGAAAGTCGAAGTTGTAATTCTAATAACGGGAATTTATGTAAATTTAAATAAAAAATACTCAGATAAAAGTAATGGCTTAAAATGTTAATATATAGTTAATATTTAGGTAATATTTTTTTGTTAAAGTAAAGATAATTAGAATACTTGCATTATTGTTTGTTGTGATAATTTATGAAGCATTCATGTGTAAATTGGAGGATAAATGGAAAAGGTGATTTCAATAATAGGGTCTACTGGTTCTATTGGTGTTCAGACCCTGGATGTGGCAAGAAACTTGGGATTAAAAGTTGCTGCTATTTCAGCTAATTCCAATATAGACCTTCTGGAAAAACAGGTTCATGAGTTTTTGCCAGCA
Organism: Bacillota bacterium; assembly: GCA_023416275.1. Classification (GTDB taxonomy): domain Bacteria; phylum Bacillota; class Clostridia; order Acetivibrionales; family DSM-1351; genus Ruminiclostridium. The sequence goes on from JAEZIB010000073.1 coordinate 28,564, forward strand.
GTTGTATCTGTTGGGAATGAAAAATTAGCTAAAGAGCTTGAGTATAGACTTCAGGGTATGAACATTGAAGTTTTATATGGAATTGAGGGAATGAAACGTGTTGTTGAGATAGAGGACGTTGACACTGTTGTAACATCTGTAGTGGGAACTGTTGGGCTTATTCCGACAATGCATGCAATTAGAAAAAAAAAGAACATTGCACTTGCCAACAAGGAAACTCTTGTTACAGCAGGCAAGCTAGTAATAGAAGAATCAAAAAAGTATAATATTAATATATTTCCTGTTGACAGTGAACATTCTGCTATTTATCAGTGTTTGATGGGCAGTGATGAAAAGCAGGTGGAGAAAATAATAATTACTGCATCAGGAGGTCCATTTAGAGGAAAGAGATTAAGTGAATTAGAAGGGATTAAGCCAGCTCAGGCATTAAAACATCCTAATTGGAGTATGGGAAGTAAAATTACTATTGATTCAGCAACACTAATGAATAAGGGGCTTGAAGTAATTGAGGCAAAATGGCTGTTTGATATGGAACTTGACAAAATTCAAGTTTTAGTACATCCTCAGAGTATTATTCATTCCATGGTTGAATACGTTGATGGGTCAATAATTGCTCAATTGGGTTCACCAGACATGAGAACTCCAATACAGTTAGCATTGACTTACCCCAAGAGGTTCAGCAATAATTTTTCAAAGCTGGATTTCTTAAAATGCTCTCAGCTCACATTTGAAGAACCAGACACAAAAACCTTCAGGTGCTTGCAGTTAGCCTACGATGCTATATTATCAGGTGGTACAATGGCTGCGGCAATGAATGCTGCAAATGAGATAGCTGTGGCAGCTTTTTTAAATGACCAGATATCGTTTGTTGCTATACCAAATATTATTGAGAAAGTAATGCAGCAGCATAGTGTGAATATATATCCAAGCTTAGAGGATATAATAGAAGTAGATAGATGGGCAAGAGAGGCAGCAAAGAAGTTGATAAATTAGGTCTCAAATACTAGATGTTTTTGTAGTTTAGTTGATTTTCTAATAAAAAATATGCACCATAGGTTTAGGTTTTCTGTAAAACTTTCACTAAAATTTATGCCTAAATTGTGCTTGGGAGGTTAGCATGATAAGAAGTATGTGCAATATAATATACTTTGTGCGTACCTCCACGATAGTAACACTATAATTTTCGCCTAAAGTTGGCGTGGGAGGTTAATATGGGTATTTTACTGGCTATAGTAGTTTTAAGTTTTTTGATAATAATACATGAACTAGGACATTTCCTTGTAGCTAAAGCTTTTAAGGTAAAAGTAAATGAGTTTTCACTGTTTATGGGTCCGAAGCTTTTTAGCTTTCAAAAAGGAGAGACAACTTATTCTTTAAGGCTAATACCTTTAGGTGGCTATGTAAAAATGGAGGGTGAGGAAGAGGAGTCTGATGATGAAAGAGCTTATAACAAAAAGCCAGTAGGCGTCAGGTCAGCAATAATTGCTGCTGGACCTGTTATGAATATACTTATAGCTCTTATCTTTGCATTTATATTAATGGCACAGTCTGGATATAATACAACACAGGTCAAAGCGGTATTGCCTGGCTCAGTTGCAGAACAGGCAGGTATCAAGGTTGGTGATACTCTTGAAAAATATAACGGTAAGGCTGTATTGCTTCCTACTGATTTAGAAATGTTTGCTTATCCTTTAACGAATGAAAGTGTGGATTTACAGTATGAAAGAAATGGTGAAACGCAGAATATTACCATAACTCCTAATAGAGAGCAGGACGGCTACATGCTGGGCTTTACTCCTAAAGATAATAAAAGCCTTGATGGAGCTGACTCCAATCTTGTTGCTCAGGTATCTGATAAATCTCCTGCAGAGGAGGCTGGACTTAAAGAGGGAGATAGAATAATTAAGCTTAACGGTTTGGATATAAATTCAAGGAGGGACATTTCAAAGCTTGTAGATGAAATGGGAAACAAAGAAATCACAATAACAGTAGATAGAGCAGGAAAAGTTCAGGAACTAAAGCCTATAAAGCCAGTAGCTAGAAAAACTGCCGAATGGAAGGCAATAGGTCTTGAGTTTGAATATTCAAAGGGTGGCTTTATTAATACAATGAAGGCATCAATAGACTATACTATTTCAACATCAAGGTCTATATACTATTCAATAGGCTGGCTTATTACAAATACAGTTCCTATCAGTGAATTAAGCGGGCCTGTAGGCATTACCAGTCTTATAAGTGATGTTGTTCAGTTAAGTCCTTCCTTAAGGGATAAAGTTCTTAGATTGATTTCAATTACTGCCATGATAAGCATTAACTTGGGCTTAGTAAATTTAATACCATTCCCAGCATTAGATGGAAGCAAGCTTTTGCTGTTACTAGTAGAAAAAATAAGGAGAAAGCCTTTAAATCCAGAAAAGGAAGCTATGATTACAATGGTAGGCTTCGTATTGTTAATAGCATTGATGATTTATGTTACATGGAATGACATTCTGAAATTAATTTAACACTAGCTTGCTTTACTGATGTTGTACAAATGTCGCAATATTAGGATTAGAGCTTTGTACATTATGATAATGTCATTGCTATTTAACGAAATAAACTATCCTTAAAGTCAGCTCAAAGCATAATTCTCTTGGGCTAGATGAAGTTGACTAAAGTCAATAACACGTAAACTGACTTTGTAACTGGATTATATGTAAACTAGTATAAGAAGTATCTATAGGAAGAAGGTAGAATTACCTGTGGAACAGTATATTAAAAGGAAGCATACAAAAAAAATAAGAATAGGAAGCATCTTTGTTGGCGGAGATGCTCCTATCTCTGTTCAATCTATGACCAACACAGATACAAGAGATATAAAAGCTACTGTTGAACAGATTCGGAGTTTAGAAGAGGCTGGCTGTGATATTATTCGTGTGGCGATTCCTGATAGCGAGGCAGCCAGTGCAGTTAAAGAAATAAAGAAAGCAATAAAAATACCACTTGTGGCTGATATACATTTTGACTACAGACTGGCAATAGACTGTATTAAAAATGGAGTGGATAAAATAAGACTTAATCCGGGAAATATTGGTGGGCAAGATAGGGTCAAAATTGTTGCCGATATGGCAAAAGAGAGGCAGATACCAATAAGAATTGGAGTTAATTCTGGCTCTATTGAGAAGAGTATTTTAAAAAAATACGGTGGAGTTACACCTGAGGGCATGGTAGAAAGCACATTGGCTCATGCTGAAATGCTTGAGAATGTCAATTTTGATGATATAATAATTTCAATAAAGGCATCTAGTGTTCCAATGACTATTGCCGCATACAGACTTCTCTCCCAAGAAAGCTCCTATCCAATACATATTGGAGTTACTGAGGCTGGAACAATATATAAAGGAACAATTAAGTCATCTGTTGGTATAGGTTGTCTTATTGCTGAGGGAATTGGAGATACGCTTAGAGTGTCATTAACTGGTGATCCGGTAGAAGAGATAAGAGTTGGCAAGCAAATACTGAAATCATTGGGTATAATAACAAGCGGCATAGAAGTAGTATCCTGCCCTACCTGTGGCAGAACAAGAATTGACTTAATTGGCATTGCGAATATGCTGGAACCTATTTTAGATAAGCTTAACAAAAATATCAAAGTTGCCATTATGGGATGTGCTGTTAATGGGCCGGGAGAAGCAAGAGATGCTGATATTGGTATAGCGGGTGGTATAAATGAAGCATTATTGTTCAAAAAAGGGGAAATAATTAGAAAGATTCCTCAAGAAAATATAGTAGAGGAACTGCTAAAAGAAATTAGTGAGATGTGATAAGAGCAAATTACCGCTCAAGCCTTATAATGATAGAATTTAATTTTTCAGAATACTGGAAGTTATTTTATAAAAACCATAATAAATTGTTGATAAATTGAAATAATAATGATATAATACACAAGGATAGAGGTTTAATAGACTTTACTGCCAAGAGTGGGAAATCCCACTCTTTGTTGTTATTTATCCTAAGTAAATGGTTGTTAACTAAGGGCACTCATAGTGCCTAAGTTTTTGCGTAATAATATTTTGTCAAATTTAATTAATAAGCTATAAGCAATAAATATATGGCTTGAGCAAGACTGAGACTCTAGCTCATGGAGGCAGGAACGAATATGAAAATTAATATTCAGCAAGTAATTACGGAGCTTGCGAAACCGATAGTTGAAGACTTAAATTATGAATTAGTTGATGTGGAATTTGTTAAGGAAGGTGCAAATTGGTATCTGAGAATCTATATTGATAAATCAGGTGGAATTGGTATCGATGATTGCCAGTCTGTTAGTGAAAGAATTAGTGATATTTTAGATGAAAAGGATCCTATAGAACAGAGCTATTATTTGGAAGTTTCATCACCTGGCTTAGAAAGACCACTAAAAACTGAGAGAGACTTTATAAAGTATAAGGGTGAATTAGTTGAAATAAAAGTTTTTCAGCCTATAGATGGTAAAAAAATATTTGAAGGTGAGTTAGTTGGATTGATAGACGGTAATATTGTAATAAATCAAGATGGAAAAACACTTGAGTTTGAAAAAAACAAGGTTGCCATAGTAAAAAGGGCTGTTAAATTTTAATAATTGATTCTTATTGGAGGTTAGCAAAATGAGCGCTGAGTTAATGTTAGCACTTGAGCAGTTAGAAAAAGAAAAAGGAATAAAAAAGGATATAATTATTGAAGCCATCGAGGCTGCTCTTATATCTGCATACAAGAAAAATTTCGGTTCATCAATGAATGTAAATGTAAATATAGATAGAGAAACTGGGGATGTCAAGGTTTTTGGTCTCAGAAAGATAGCAGAAGTACCAGATATAGAGGCAATGGATATTTCAATTGAAGATGCTGCTAAAATTAATCCTACACTTAATGTAGGTGATTATGTGGAAACGGAAGTCACTCCTAGGAGCTTTGGAAGAATAGCAGCCCAAACTGCAAAACAGGTAGTTGTTCAGAAACTTAGGGAAGCCGAACGTGGAATTATTTATGATGAATTTTACAACAAGGAATGTGATATAGTTACTGGTATTGTTCAGAGAATTGAAAAAAGAAATGTAATTGTAGACCTTGGTAAAACTGAGGCTGTTCTTGCAACAACTGAGCAAACACCAGGTGAAGAATACAAGTTTAATGAGAGAATTAAAACATATATAGTTGAAGTTAAGAAGACAACAAAAGGACCGCAGATAATGATTTCAAGAACTCATCCAGGATTGGTTAAGAGACTTTTTGAGTTAGAGGTTCCTGAAATACACGATGGTACTGTTGAGATAAAGAGTATATCAAGAGAAGCAGGGTCAAGAACTAAGATTGCAGTATACTCCAAGGATGAAAATGTAGATCCTGTTGGTGCTTGTGTTGGACAGCGAGGCACTAGAGTTCAGGCTATAGTAGATGAACTTAGAGGTGAGAAGATAGACATCATTAAATGGAGCAACGATATAAAGGACTACATATCAAGTAGTCTTAGCCCTGCAAAGGTTGTAAGGGTTGATGTAGATGAAGAACAAAAGTCAGCAAAAGTTGTTGTACCTGATTATCAGCTATCATTAGCAATTGGTAAAGAAGGACAAAATGCAAGACTAGCAGCAAAGCTAACAGGGTGGAAAATTGACATAAAGAGTGAGTCACAGTTAAGGCAAGCTATTGAAAAACAGCTTTTTGATGAAAATATGTCAACCGGATACATGGATTATAGCTATGACAGTGAAAATGATGACAGCAATCAGGAAGAACTTATTTCTGATTAATCAAATTTGAAAATATTTATTATGGAAGGTGTGGATTGATGAAGCAAAAAAAGATTCCATTGCGTATGTGTCTAGGGTGTAAAGAAATGAAACCTAAGAAGGAATTGATACGCGTGGTAAAAAATAATGAGGGAGAAATCAACATTGATCTCGTTGGTAAAAAGCCTGGAAGAGGTGCATATATTTGCAAAAGTGTTGAATGCCTCGAACAAGCCATAAAAGCAAAAAGGCTTGAAAAGGCTTTTGAAACTACAATTGATGTGGAAATATATAATAACTTAAAAAACCAATTGGAGGGAAATGATGGATAAGGTTTATTCCTTATTAGGGCTTGCTAAGAAAGCGGGTCAGCTGGTATCTGGTGATGAAACTTGCGAAAGAAATATAAAGTCAGGTAAAGCTGTTCTTGTTATTGTAGCAAGAGATGCTTCAGAAAACACGAAGGACAAATTTAAAAGTATGTGTAATTTCCGAGATGTTTGCTATAGAGAGTATGGTGAAAAGCTTGAGCTTGGAAGATATACGGGAAAAGAAATACGAGCCGTTATTTCTATTTTATCTAAGGACTTTAAAAATGGCCTTCTTAAATTAATAGATGCTCAAATAAATGAATTCGGGGGTGAAGGTATTGGAAAAAGCTAGAATATACGAGCTTGCAAAAGAACTTAATACTACTAGTAAAAGGTTAATAGAAAAGCTTGCTGAGATAAATATTAATGTAAAAAATCATATGAGCCTTCTTGAATCAAATGAATTAAATGCACTTTATAAACATATAGGTGTAATTAAGCATGATGACAAGAAGATAGATGAAGATAAGAAAGTAGTTCCTGACAACGTCCACGTAACAGAAAAGAAAAAGGATGTTAAAAAGGATTCTAAGAGTGCTCCAAGAATTATTCGAACAACTGAAATAATACTTGATAGCAAAACAGAAACAAGTAGTGCTGATGTTGCAAATAATTATCCTAATAAAACTGCAAATAATACATCAAAGCAAAATTATAGAAATGACTATGTAAAAAAAGATTCTAGTACGTCGGGATTAAGACCTGGTTTTATACATGAAACTAAGCCAGAACCAAAAAACAAGCATGGTGAAAAAAGCAATAGAGTTAATGAAACCCCAAATATTTCGATAAAGACACCTCAGACAGGACAAGATGAAATTATTGATTTGAAAAAAAATAAAAATATTGAGGATGTTAATAAAGAGGGGAAAACTGTGGCAGATAACACTATAAAAATGGAATCAAATGTAGCGAAAAATAATGAGGAAATTAATACAGCTAAGTCAAATACCAAAGATACTGCACATGTAAATGCAGAAAGCAAAAAAAATGAAAAGGGTGAGTCTGCACCAGTGTTAACCCATGAAAATATAGAAGTTAATAAAGAAAAAGAAATAAAAAAACCTGAGGAAAAACCAGCTGATATTAAAGTATCAGAAGAAAACAGTTCTAAGGTGAAAGATGGTGCTGTACAGAGGTCGGATAACTCATATAGTCCGCATAACGGGCAGAGAACAGATAGACCACAGAGCCAATATAATGGGCAGAGAACAGATAGACCACAGGGTCAGTATAATAATAGTCAGAGAACAGACAGACCACAGGGTCAGTATAATAACGGTCAAAGAACAGACAGACCACAGGGTCAGTATAACAATGGCCAAAGATCAGACAGACCGCAGGGTCAGTATAATAATGGTCAAAGAACAGACAGACCGCAGGGTCAGTATAATAATGGTCAAAGAACAGACAGACCACAAGGTCAGTATAATAACGGACAGAGAACAGACAGGCCACAGGGTCAGTATAATAATGGTCAAAGATCAGACAGACCACAAGGTCAATATAATGGACAGAGAACAGACAGACCACAGGGACAATATAATGGTCAAAGAACAGACAGACCACAAGGTCAATATAATGGACAGAGATCAGACAGACCACAGGGACAGTATAATGGACAGAGATAAGAAAGACCACAGGGTCAATATAAA
>JAEZIB010000117.1 GCA_023416275.1 Bacillota bacterium
TAACGGAAAGGTGATTTTTTTGTATAACTTCTGTCGCGCACCCGCATAGCGGGTGGTTGATTGTTTCGCATGGCTCATTTCTCTGCCGAGAAACTCACCTTATGCTCAACAGGCTAAAGCCCATAATTAACAAAGCTCCTGAAATCAGGAGCTTTAATATCATAATTTATTTTTTTAGAAGCACGCTGTAATAATTTACCATTTTTCTAGTTATGTATTGAAGATATTTGTTAAACGTAGATTTTAGCTAAAGCCACCAAACTCGAACTACGTTCAAAAGCCAACCTAAAGCATATCCCCAGAAAGGTAGGACTTTGAACCGCAATGGCTTAGTCAATTAGCTGTCTATACTCACATAAGATAATTGCATTTCGTCATTAAATTCAACCTGAATAATGTGTTCATCTAAATCATGGTTCTTCCAACTTAAACATCCCCATCTGTCATTAACAATCTCAATATCTGCTTCTTTTAACTTTTCAAGTATTTCATCCCTATTGTAATTACATTTGTAATAATCTAAAACACAATAATTTAGTACATAATCTATTATTTCTGACTTCTTGTAAAAATATAAGTCCAATATTTTATTAGCGTAGGCAACCGTATTTTGATTCATAGAATCCTTGTGAATCTTAACTAAAACCCCTTCAGCCTCTGTTTCATAATAATAGTCATCTAAAACAAAATCTCCAATATTCATTTTTAGATTCCTCCTTAAAATAAATAATCCATACTGAATAGTATATGATTAATATTCTGCATTTAATAACCGGCATCCTTTAATATTGGAAATAATGAAACACCAAACTTTCCATTCATACAAATACAACTTATATTTCTCCCTTTTTACGTCTGAAATTTATAAAAAATAGCAACAATGAAACTATTAGAACCACCAATATAAACATGACAGAAATATATAAACCAATTTCCTTTTCATTCCAATGCAGAATCACCCCAAAATCACGGGTATAATTATCACGCACAGAGAGTGGAGCATTTTCAAAGCACAAATCAATGGATTCTTGCATAAGTACACGTCTAAAAAGTGAAGCAATATGTCCAAAAGGTAGAAGCTTTAATACACTTTGAAGGGTTTCTGGCAGTGAGCCAATAGGTACATAAAGCCCATTTAAAAATCCAATTGTTGTTCCAATAACAAGGCTAGCCGAAGAATAGGCACTATTTGTTGAGATGAAGGATACAATAAATCCCATCAACGCTGCATTCATTATAGCTGAAAGACAAATAAGCCCAATACATTTTAAAATCATTTCTATACTGAAGTAATATCCAGTATCAACAAAAATGTACCCTCCATAAACCATAAAGGATATGATGCTCACAGCAGTTCCTACAGTAAATGATGTTATCACACTTGCAACTGGATAAGTCATTATTGAAAGAGGGGAGCTTTTAAAGTCCATAACAATTCTCTTCTCCCTGTCATTAACCATAGTTCCTAATGCGCCCAAAGTACTGGTGAGTGTGGTAATTGATAGCAATCCAGCAAGAATCCAGCTATTAATTAGATAAGATAGTGCATCTTCATTAAGTAAGCCATTTGTTTGTTGATTAACTGAATCCAATTGCAACTTTGCTAAAAATAAAATATACAGAGCAATTACTATTAGTACTGCTAGCATAGAAAAAAATACTGATGTTTTATCTCTGAAATATAGTTTGCAATTACGATTAATAAGTTTGGTTAACATCTAGTTTCCTCCTGACTTTGTCCTATTACATTCAAGAATACATCATCCATATTTCCATGAATCATCTCAAAAGATGTAATAGAAGCCTTTAAATCAGATAATATCATTATTGCACTATCAGCAGTTTTGATATTAACTGAAATTTTATTCTTGTCTAAGCTATAAAAAATATTTTTTTCTTTTAAATACCGAATCACACTATTCTCAGGATTATAGATTTTGAGCAAATCATCAGTGTACGTCTCTTTCAATTCGTTAGGTGTACCTTCAGCAATAATTTTGCCGTGATTTATAATTGTGATTATATCTGCATTCGCAGCTTCTTCCATATAATGTGTTGTTAAAAAAACAGTCATTTCCAATTTCTTCTGCATTTCTCCTATTGTATTCCAAATTGAAGCCCTGGTTTTCGGATCAAGGCCTGTTGTAGGTTCGTCCAGAAATAGTATCTTTGGTAGATTTATCAATGCTCGTGCAATATCAGCCCTTCTTCTTTGTCCACCAGAAAGCTTGCCATACATACGATTCAAAAATTCTTCACATTCAGTTATTTTTGATGCCTCATTTATTCTCTTATTTAAAGCAGAACCACTCAACCCATAAAAGGAGCCCCTAATATATAAATTTTCTCTAACAGTTAGTAAATTATCTAAAACACTGTTTTGGAATACAACTCCAATATCTTTGCGGATTTTTTGGTCGTCCTTGCCTAGTTCCCACCCATTAATAACAACTTCACCGGAATTCTTGGTTATAAGTGTGGACAATATATCAATTGTTGTGGATTTACCAGCTCCATTTGTACCTAAAAAAGCAAACAAACTTCCTTTTTCAACTTCAAAGGATATATCCTTCACGGCTTCAACAGAACCGTAATTTTTCTTCAGATTACTAACTTTAATTATTTTTTCCATGAATTAGCACCACCTTTTTCTACATAGAGACATCCTATAATATTCTTCCATAACTTTCAAGTAAATTTTACTTTGTGAAAAAACAGATATGTATGAATTATACCAAAAGGTTTGGATATTTCCATATATTGAAAACGTACTTGTAAATACTCTAAAAAAATTTTCATCAACCAAAGCAAAATTTGTTACCATAAATAATATTACATTTGGATAGAGTATACTATGTAGACAAAAACAAAGGAGATATTTTTTATGTTTCAGACTATTATATATTCCTTTTTTAGGGCAATTATTGCATACCTGCTTCTTTTATTGATTGCAAGGTTTATGGGAAGAAAAGCGCTTTCTCAAATGACATTTTTTGATTTTTCAGTAATTATAACCTTAGGCTCTGTGACAGCAAATCTTGCAATGGGGCAAAACAGTACCTCTATTTCTGCTGCCACTACTCTTTTAACACTGGGCGGACTTGCAATAATTACAGGCTATCTTCATATAAAGAGTATATGGATCAGCAAGCTTACAAATAGTGAACCAGTAACAGCCATAGAAAACGGGAAAATTATTGATAAAAACTTGAAAAAAGTGCGTTTCACCATAAATGAACTAACTAGTCTTTTAAGGGAAAAGAATATATTTAACTACGCTGATGTTGAGTTTGCAATTATAGAAAATGATGGTCAATTATCAGTACTGCCAAAATCACAGAAGGCTCCATTAACACCATCTGACATGAAAATACCCACAAGTTATAAAGGCCTTACAAAAGATTTAATTATGGATGGTAAGATGCTCACTGAAAACTTAAAATCAGTTAATCTCGATGAGGATTGGTTAAATTCTCAGTTGTCAACTCAAGGAATAACTGATATAGAACAAGTATTTTATGCAGGACTAGATTCTACTGGAAACCTTTATGTGTCTGCCAAACAGCCTGATACCAAAGAAAAACATGGCCAATATGGCATTGAATAAGGATAGGCAAAACTTTGAACCGTATAATCGAGTATGCTCACAGCAGGGCATACATTATTAAAAGCTCTATGACAACAAAAAGAGGTTCTGATTAAATCTGTACCTCTTTTTGTTAATTACATATTCTCAAGATCTATGGTTTCCTCTTTTCCCTTGTATACAAACTCAATAGTTTTAGGAATTTCTCCACTTTTAATTAATTTAATTGTAAAGTTTTGCTGGTATTTGAATTCACCGTAGGCTTTTCCAAACGTTATGGTTTTTTCGTTATCCTTATAACTCAGATTAATAGCTGAAAAGTTCCCTTTTTCGTAGGAGTAATTGTCTCCCTCATCGTTATATAAAGTAAACTCTCCATCATTTCCGCTGTAAATAATGATTTCTGATATTTCACCTTTTCTCTCGTCTGCATACATAAGCGGTTCAGATACTGGTATAATAGAACCTGCCTTAACAAACAGCGGAATAATATCCAGCGTTGCTGTGCACGTAAGGCTCTGTCCCCCTTCATGCATAGTATTGGTCCAAAAATCAAACCACCAAGTACCTTTAGGTAAATATACATCTTTTGTTTTATCAATATTTGACAACGGCACACTATTTACTTCATAGTACATTGGCTCAGTGACGGGACATACAAGGAATGCCTTACCAAACATAAAGCTGTCGCTGAGCTCTTTCACATTTTCATCTTCTGGAAAATCAAACATTAAACTTCGCAGAATTGTTGAATGGTTTTGGTGCACTTCTGCTGCCACCCCATATATATAAGGAAGCAACTGATATCTTAGTTTAATAAACTTAAGTATTGCTTCATAAAAAACATCCCCTGGTTTACCAAATCTCCAGGGTTCCCTCGGTGTATCAGTGCCATGTGCTCGGAACATAGGTAAAAACGCACCATATTGAAGCCATCTTACATAAAGCTCCCGATATCCCAAATCATTAACACCATCATTATAGTCCCCATCCCAAAACCATAGCTTATTGGTATTGCCACTGCAATTACAGCCCCTGTTTTCCCATTTGTCCCTTACTGTAAAAAACGCTCCGATATCCAATGTCCAATAGGGCATACCGCTCATTGAAAATTTAATTCCTTCGGTAATCTGCTTTTTTAAGACAGACCATTTTGCGCTAATATCTCCTGACCATGAAACCGTACCATATCTTTGCCCTGATATATAGGATGAGCGTGTAAGATTTATAACACGACTTTCCTTTCTAGTTTTACGCCAATTTTCGTAAATGCCTTTTGAATGCAAAAGACCATATGAATTAAGACGCGTCCAATCCATAAACTTTTTAGACTCGTCTACAATCAATTTATAACGAAGTTCTTCCGGTCTTTTTTCCTCTCCATTCCAATCTACATCGGAAAAGGGTTCAGCATTATCGCACCACCATGCATCCACTCCTGCTGAAAACCATTCTTCTTCACATTGCTTCCAGTAAATAGCTCTCGCTTCTTCACTATACGCATCGTAGGTAGTTGTATTTGGCAATAAAAGCCCTTTTCCCTTGAACTCCCGAAGGTTGCTTCCACCCTCTGCCATATTGGGCCAAATCGAAACCATAAGTTTAGCGTGCTCTTCATGAAGTCTGCTTACAAGACTATATAGGTCCGGATATCTTTCTTTATCTACATGTTTATCTCCCCATAAACCCTCTTTCCAGGTAAACCAATCCTGTACAATGCAATCTATTGGGATATCGGATTTTCTAAACTTCAATACGGTATTTAAAATATCTTCAGAGGATTCATATCGTTCCTTGGATTGAAAATAGCCAAAAGCCCATCTCGGCAACATTGGCGTTCTTCCCGTCAAGGTTCTTAAGGATTTAATAATTTCCTCAAAATTATCTCCAGTAATAATATAATACGAAAGCTCATTGGTAGTATCAATCGTGAAGGTTATTTCTCCTTTTTGGCTATCAAAAATTACAGCACTTTCTGTATCAATTAATATTCCATAATTTCGGGAGGATAACATAAAGGGAATTGATATTTTCATATTTGCCTGAAATAGGTATTCCCTCTTTCCGTTATAGTTATAAATCCCAGCTTCATGCTGGCCCAATCCATAGATACCCTCTTCTTCTGTTATGGAAAAAACAAGCTTTCCCTCATATGCTGTACCTGCATACTTATGTTTTGCATTTTCAATATAAGCAACTTCACCATTTGCTGTGTGCTTATACTTTATAACAGGTTCTCCGTCTACATAATATTCAAGAACTTCTTTTTCAGTTAAGCTATGTCCTGTTTCCTTTAGAATTACCTCTCCTTCTTTGTTTTTAAATAAAATGCAGTCATCTATTGATAAGTACTTATCTGTGGCCAAATTGCTCATAGGTTTGAAATCTTCCGCAATAAGAATACTGTTCTCAGGTTTTTTTTTGCTTTTGGTATATACAACTCTTATGATATTTTCAGTCATTGGCATAATATTAACAAATAAGGAAGAACAATTATTTTGAATATCCATATTTTCCACTCCTATATTAGGCTGTTGTATCTTTAATTTAATTCATTATTATCACTCAATCAATTTTAAATGAACAGCAACCGCTTCAAACTCTTCCTCCATTTTTACACAAAGGTTTCCGTTCGTTAGTAAAACATCATTTTCTGATGCACAGTAGATATTGCAAATTTCATAGTTGCTACCAACAGGAATTTCCACCATATCAGTAAAATCTCCGTGGAAGGTATAAATCAAAGCAAGCACTTCTTTTTCATCATCAAGCTTTCTTATAATACCCATCCATCCCTTAGGATTTCTGTAGCTTTTAAGCTTTGAACCGTAGAAGTAAGTTGTGCCCTTTAATATAATATTTGAAATGGAACGATAGAAACTGATCCCCACTTCAATTACACACCATTGCTCTACATCCAGATCATATACATCACCGGATAAGCACATTACCCCAAGGAAGGTATTAATAATAGAATATACAATTCTTTTTCTACTGTCTTTTTTCCGGAGCACAGCCCATATCTGTGATTGGCATGGATTAATTACTCTATGGAGATTGGCGGCTACAACTGGTATTTCATCACACTCATGTGCATCCGAGAAGGATGCCATCTCGCATAATGACATCATCGAGGGTTCAAGCCTATGTCCTCCCGAAGAACAGTTTTCTATGATAATGTCAGGAATTTCCTCCCTTATTCTCCTGAAGAATTCCTGTGATGCAAGAATCCTTTGTCTTAGCCCTTCTCCCAAAGACTCATATCCATCACAACCTATGCCGATTGTTTCATTATAGTCAACCTTCAAATACTTGAAGCCATATTGCTTAAGCATTGATATAACTTTTTCACTCAGGTAATCAATAACCCAAGGATCCTTCATATCCCAAAATCTCCTGAGTCCTGAAGTTATTACATTTCCATTTCTAGTCAGAAGGTATTTGTCATTATTATATGCTTTTGACAGAAAACCACAGTTCTCAAACTCAAACCAAATTCCGGGAATCATTCCTGCCTCCCGAATTATCCTCACAGTCTCCTGAAGACCTTGAGGAAAAACTTCCGGACTTACTATCCAATCGCCGTGTGTACCATCCCAGCCATTTTCTTTGTCTGCAAACCAACCTGAGTCTATAACAAAATAATCCACCCCTTTTTCTTTGATAATATCAACAATCTTTTTGATATTATCATGGGATGGATTTCCCCAAGTAGTACAGAATTCATTGAATAACACCGGTAGCCTATCAAATTTGTTTATCTTGTTAAAGTTATTTTTTTGTATTGTAAGTAACCTTTGTGATACATCGTCTACATTTCCAGTACCCACAGTTATATATGCGGTCGGTGTCTCAAATTCAGTATCAGGCTCCATTTCCTTCATCCAATGTCCAAAATCAAAGTCTGCAAGTCCACCTGATATACATAGGGCATCATCCTTTCTATACAGCTCCACCTGCCATGATGAAGCACAGGCTAATTGCGCCGCCCATACCACACCTGTAACGGTATCTTCCACTGCTAAAAATGGGAAGAATTTTCTCACGGGCATTGACCCAATCTGACCAAACTTTTCTGTTCTTACACCGTGGCCTGACCAGGATGGTTCAAGCTGCAAGTCCTCAACTGCTTCCGTTATAAGCCTGCCTTCATTACTCCAACAGCTCCGGATTCTATGAATATTCATACTTTCCGATGCTTCTCCTTCTATAAAAGGAGTCAGTCCACCAATAGAAAAGCTGGAAAGCATCTCCAAATAAATAGTTCTATCTGATTTATTGGTAAATACCGTTTTCACCTCAAATGCGTTAAGCCCATTGTGATAGGTGAGTATATGTCTCACAACATGACCCTGTTTACTTTTGAGTATTGTTGTTATGACCTGTGAATTTTCGATGTTTTCAACTTCTTGAGACTGGTATTGAAACAAGAATACCTGTTGCCCATTTCTCATGGTGTGTCCATTTGCAAACCCCCCTGAAAAGTCATCTCCTCTGGTAAAAACCTGGACAAGTGGATCAATATTATACTTTTTGGAAGAAGTTGCTTTTTCTTTCAGGCAGGCAGGTATAATCTCAAAGCCTACATTACCATCTTCATTCACTAAGTATCTTACTATCATATCTGATAAAATGTATTCTGATAAAATTTTTTGCATAAATTAGATCCATTCCTTTCGCTTAGCTCAAGGCACAAAACGTAATGAAAGCGCTGCTTGCCCAGAGTTAGCTTTTTTTGTAATAATATATTGGTTTTACTGTTTCCAGTACTAATAAATTTCAGTAGCTATAGGCTGTAGCTTTATTGTATACAGGTGCCATGACAGCAACCTATTACGTTTAATTATGCTTGTTAGATATTATTTCAAAATTGCTCCCGCTGTAAGAGCATTTTCTATTTGCTCATTTCCAAACAAATATACTAAAACTGTAGGTATACTTGTTATAACCATAGCAGCACCAATCTGTCCCCAATGAGATACACCTATACTTACAAAGAAATTAAGCAAGCCTACTGGTAATGGCCTGATGCTATCATCAGCAGCTAAAATAAATGCTAAAAAGAACTCATTATACGTGTTCATAGATATAAGCGCAAATTGAGTTGCAATTGCAGGCTTAATTGTTGGAAGTATTACTTTAAAAAATGTTTGGTAGATGTTGCAGCCATCAATGCACGCTGCTTCTTCAAGCTCCTTGGGTAACGTTCTGAAAAATGCATAAAGCATTAATATACATGAGGATAACGCAAAAGCTGAATATGGAAGTATTAATCCCAAATGAGTATCCTTCAGTCCCATATTTTTAACCATAATAAGAAGGGGTATAATTACAACCTGAACCGGTATAATCAGTCCCAGTGAAACATATGTCAAAGCAGTATTTTTAAATCTCCAGTTCATTCTGCTTACACAATATGCAAACATACTACCTAAAAGGATTGTAATAATAATTGTACCAATAGAATATATCACACTGTTTGATAAGTATCTGAGGAAATTAAACTTTTCCAATGCATCACCATAGTTGTTAAAAACCCATTCCTTCGGAAGACCGAAGGGATTGTCATATACCTCGCTTTTTGATTTGAAGGATAGATTCACCATCCAATATAGTGGAAAAAGGAAGGTTAGTCCTATAATAATTAGTGTTATCTTGATTATACTGTTAATAACTTTTTGTTTCATTTTAATTCATCACCCCCATTAAAATTCTATTTTTTCCCTTGCAATAAATTTGTTAATTATTAATGTGAATAAAAGACATTCGATTATAAATATAATAGCAATTGCACATCCCTGTCCGTAATCAGATGCTGAAAAGGCCCTATAGTACAATTCGTAAATAACTGTCCTTGAGGCATCACCAGGTCCTCCTGCTGTCATTATTCTGACATGTGCAAACTGGGACATACATCCAAGTACCGATAATACCAATAAGTATTTAGTAACATCCTGTAAAAGAGGTATTGTTATTTTTATACTTGTTTTCAGAAAGGATGCTCCGTCTATTGTAGCTGCTTCATAGTAAGTTTTTGGTATAGATTTAATTCCTGTATAAAAAAGCAATGCATTTAGGCCTATGTACTGCCACAGGAAGGCTACAGCAATTGCAATTACAACTGTTCTTTTATCGGATAGCCATTCTAATGCAATATTGTTTAATCCTATTGACCTTAATAAACTATTAATCACTCCCCATTGTGGCTCATATATAGCTATCCACATCTGACCTATTACAGTAACTGAAAGTACTGCGGGGAATACACTGCTTAGTTTGAAAAACCTTTTTATACCTTCTACTTGCCTATCCATTAATAAAGCAAGGAGTAATGAAATAGGAAGTCCTACGCATGTTGAAATTGCTACTATTAATAATGTATTAGCATTTGATTTCCAGAAGGTCGCTGACGTAAGAACACTTCGATAATTGTCAAATCCTACATATCCCATGTTTTTGAAACCATCATTATTTTGAAAACTAATAATTAATTCCGGGATAATTGGATACACAACAAAAGCTGTAAATAGAATCAATGTTGGAAAAGCAAATACAAAAATTGCAAGTTTACTATTATAGTTTTTATTCATATCATCACCTATTTAATAAAATCCCTATATGAAATTGAATTTCCATATAGGGATATGTATTGTATTACCTTCATTTTTAATTCAGTGTTAAACTAATTTGCATTTATTATTTGTCAAAGTTTTTAGCCCATATAGGATTAATAGCCTTAATAAATTCATCTGGTGAATAATCTCCTGTAAGAAGATTACTGTCAAGAGTAGTTATTTCTGCAGACATCTTTGTATTGTATATAGCAGACCATAAGGAAGGAATTTTTAATGCAGCGCTATTAAACTGATCTATGTTCTTCTTTGCCAATTCAGACATGCCTTCAATTTTAACACCTGTATCAAGAGCTGTCATAGACTTGTTTTCAGTGTTGTAGAACAGAGCGTCTTGAGTTGCACAGAACATTGCAAACTGAGCAGCTACTTCAGGGTTCTCCGTCTTGGAGGATACTAAATATCCGCTTAATGGTGCACCCCAGTACTGAATTGCTGCATTTGCATCAACACCTTCTTTTGCTGATGGCCAAACTATAAAGTCAGTATCAGGACTAGCTTTTTCAAGATTCGGAAGCTCCCATGTAAACATTGCAAGCATAGCCGCTTTGTTTGAAGTATACATTTCAACAGCTGGACCATAATCTATATTTGTAATGCCCGGTGCGAATGCTCCAACTTTTACAAGCTGCTGAATTCTTCCCAATGCATTTTTAACAACAGGGTTGTTGAAATCGGTTTTATTATTAGCAAGATCAACTGCAACCTGTGGATCTTCAGCCATTATCATAGTCTGAAGCATGTGAAGATTAGGAGTCCATCCACCCTTACCAACTATAGAAATTGGTGTAATTCCTTTTGCCTTCAATGCTTCACAAACCTTTACTAATTCGTCAAAAGTCTTTGGTACCTGTATGTTATTCTTTGTAAAGATATCCTTGTGGTACCACAATCTTGGAGTAAAGTATTGGTCTGCACCAGGTTGTACACAGAATATTTTACCATCTGCGTCAGGTGCTATTACTTCTTTCATAGCAAATTTCTTATCGAAGCCTGTTTTTGTAACATACGGAGCTAAATCCAATGCATTTCCTGCTGAGATAACTACAGACGAAAGATTCTGCTCTGAGAACCATACATCTGGCA
>JAEZIB010000186.1 GCA_023416275.1 Bacillota bacterium
ATAAATAGTATAAAAGCAGGAATTCTCATACGTTCTGCAAATGCTCCTGAAATAACAGCTGCTGTTATTGCTGCAAACATCATTTGAAATATTACAAATAGTAGTTGTGGAATTGTTGATGAATAATCTAAATTTGGAAGCTGCGTTATATTGTTTAAAAATGCAAAGTCAAGACCGCCTATAAGCCCTTTTATGTCAGGACCAAAAGCCAAAGAATATCCAAAAAATATCCATTGAATAGATATAACAACTAGAGCTACATAACTATGCAATGTCGTACTTAATACGTTTTTGCTTCTTACCATACCACCATAGAATAGTGCTAATCCGGGTATCATTAGCATAACAAGTGCTGCTGAAAAAATGACAAATGCCATATCTGCTCCATTTAATCCTTGCATACAGACACCCCCATAACATCTGATGAAACTACTAATTCACTTTTTTTCATAGATTTACCCCTTTGTAAAAATATTTTATACAATATTGCTGAACAAGGAATACAAGTTGTTGGGTTACCAACCGTTCTCTTATAAAAATAAAAAACGTCCACAAAGAAATAAAGGCGAAAAAACCTTTATTACTATGTGAACGTCATTGTTCGCAATTTATGTCATATAATATACTATGATATATTATAAAGAAAAATATGTCAACAAAAATGCATGTGTTTATAATGAGAATTTCAAAAATCTGCTCGTTATATAAACAATTAGTAAATATTTGTGTGTTTTTTGCAAGTAAATTTATTAAGTGCTTCATTAATTACAAATAACAATGTATTTTTTAGAGTATACGTAAATTATTTAACTCAACTTTGCATTAATAAGTTTCCACATCTATAATTTTAACTGATAACGTGAATTAATAATAAAAAGCTAAATAAGGCTATGATATAATTATCTTAAAGGAGATAGACGTCAATATACAGAATTTAAGGGGTGATTTGCAGTATGCTAGATAATAAAGCTGTGAATATCGTTTATTTTACCGGAACAGGTGGTACAGGATATATCGCTGATTGCTTTGAAAAGGCATTTAAAAGGCATAGTGTTGAGACTTACAAAACAGTGCTTATGAAAATACTACAAATGATGCGGATATGCTTATACTTCTATTTCCCGTATATGCAATGAATGCGCCATTACCAGTCAGCGAATGGATTAAAAGTACATCAAAGGTTAATGAAAAGCCAGCCATTGTTATCTCAGTATCGGGCGGGGGAGAGGTTACTCCAAATACTGCGTGTCGTATAGACACTTTGAAAAAGCTCAAAAGTAAGGGTTACAAAGTTATATATGAGAAAATGCTTGTCATGCCCTCCAATTGGATAGTTCCTGTTAAGGATGAGATTGCAATAATGCTTTTAAGAGTTGCACCTATAAGGGTTGATAAAATCGTACAAGATATTATGTCTGGGACTGAATATAGAACAAAGCCTAAGACAATTGATAGGCTGTTATCGTTATTGGGTAGAGTAGAAAAGAAAGTTACAAAGTATTTCGGTAGAAGAATTAAAGTAAAGGAGGCTTGTTCTGGTTGCGGGTGGTGTGCAAACAATTGTCCGCGGTGCAATATTACTATGAAGGATGGCAAACCTGTTTTTGACAGTAAATGCGTTCTTTGTCTAGGCTGTTTATATGGTTGCCCCCAAAAGGCACTTGAGCCAGGTTATATGAAGTTTGTATTAATAAAGGAAGGCTATGATTACAAGGGTGTTTTAAGGCGAATGCAGGGTGTTGTTGAGATTAATATCGATGAACATCTTAAAAAGGGATGGCTATGGGATGGTGTAAGAAAATACCTCAATGAGGAATAGTATTTGGTATCATAAGCCTATGGGATTTTTTTAGAATTTTATTTATCTTTGATATATGTTAAAATACAATGACCGATTATTATTTTATTTAGGAGGAAGCAGACTTTGAATAATACTATAGCATTTGCAGATGTCTTGCAAGAAGATAAATTAGAAGTGTCAAACAAAGCCTCCAATAATAGAGTAGCTTTTGTAGATACGCTAAAGCTATTAGCTATTTTAGGTGTTATTACAATACATATTAGTGCGACACCACTTGTTAGCTTGAAAATTGCATCGCTAGACTGGTATGTGGCATTGTTTTTTGGTTCTATTATACGGTGGGCAGTACCTATTTTTTTAATGTGCAGCGGGGTTTTATTTCTTAAAGCCGATAAGGATATTACAACGAAACAGGTTTTTTCTAAATATCTATTCAGAATTTTGTGTGCACTTTTTGTTTGGGCTACGTTTTATGAAGCAATTGATATTTTAAAAGCCTTTTACCGAATAGGATATATTGACTATGACATAATATATAAATCAATTAGAAATATTTTCACTTTCAATACTCAGACACATTTATATTACTTATACATAGTAATCCTTATATACTCTCTTTTACCTATAATCCGTGTATTTACAGGAACGGCAAGTAAAAAGCAGCTAGAGTATTTAATAATTGCATGGATTGTTTTGGGGATAATACTGCCATTTGCTATTCAATTTCGCCCATTTTCACTTATAAAAGGAATGGTGCGCCAATATCCTATAAGTATGGTTTACTCAGCAATAGGCTATTTTGTTTTAGGACACTACATGAACAAATATACACTTAAAAGGTGGACAAATTATTTTATTTATTTCCTTGGAGTAATAGGACTAATAGTAACACTATGGGGTACAGCTTTTTCTTCAATAGCAAAAGGCTCTGTATATACACTATACTTAGAAGGAATGACACCAAATGTAGCAGCAATGGCTGCTGCTGTATTTCTGCTTGTGAAAAATCTTAGTTCCAGGGAGCGTCAAGGAAGGGAAGCAAGCATTGGTGTAAAAAGAAAAATTATTAGCTATATCTCTAAAGGAAGCTTCTGTGTTTACCTTATTCATATTGCTTTTATTGATTTGCTGCGAGGCTTGCATTTGACATTTCCGGAAGCGAACACATTAATTACGATACCTTTGTTAGTAATAGTAGTTTTGATGCTAAGCATAGGTGCATATTTTGTATTATCCAAGATTCCGGTGGTAAAAAAGTATTTAGTATAGTGTTAAAATGGTTCATAGTGTGCTAAAACCGACATTGTGTCGGTATCCCAGCAAAAAAACTTGGAGCTTACTGAATAAATACTAAAATTGTATTTATTCAGCAAGCTTTTCTTACACAACTAATTCATGCAATTATTTCTAACCCAACTTTCGAATGAAGAGTCGGACTATGCTCAAGTTTACCAATGGCTTGTTGTTCAGTAAACAAACTTATTTTATGAAATTATTTAACTTTTAATTTGATATTGCTACCACACCTGATATTACTATGCTTTAAGCAGTATATCCAACTGCTAAGTTTGAGTTGCTTATTTTGAATATCGGAATTTATATTTTAGCACTGTTACAATAACATTCTTAATTTGAGCTTGAATGGTATACGCACCATGAAATTCTAGATTTCACCTCGTTTGTTGCCCTATTGCCCTGCTGCCTTCAAAACCATATTTGCGTGCTGCTGCATATAAGCTGTAGATGTTGTACTGCTATGGGATTTACTATTCTTCATATATAAATCAAAATGCCCTGTTACACCATTATTATTAATGGTATCTACATCGTGGGGCATACCAGATAGTGAAGCTGCAATATTCATACCATCAATAAATATTACTACAGCTCTAGGTGACCATTGCCAAGTACCAAACATACTTTTCATCACAGCAGTGTCAGAGGAAGTAATCGGTTCTATATCAATATGATTGTAGCCACCTATCATTTTAGCTTTAAACTGCTTGCCTGTATCGACATCAACTATTGTAAAGATATCGTTGCGCTTAACAAGATATTGCCCCTCCAGAACCCAGTCAACAAGTGCACCTCTTTGTTCAGGGGATGTAGCTTGCCCGCGTGTAACAGTATATACTCTTGGTGCATAGCCTGAAATTGCTATTTTATCTCCTGCATCAAACCAGTCCTCAGCATCCATATAATTGTATTTCAATAAATCCTGTATGGATATTCCAAATTTTTTTGATATTGATGTGGCTGTATCACCACTCTGAACAATATAGGTTATTGCCGGCCAAGTTGTATTATTTGATGTTGAAGGAGCAGGGGCTACAGGGCCTTTTGGAATTAT
Source organism: Bacillota bacterium (assembly GCA_023416275.1). Classification (GTDB taxonomy): domain Bacteria; phylum Bacillota; class Clostridia; order Acetivibrionales; family DSM-1351; genus Ruminiclostridium. The sequence continues at coordinate 4,152 of JAEZIB010000186.1, forward strand.
AAGAGTTTGTCCAATTTGGAGAGTATCACTGGTAAGAATATTAGCACTTTTAAGGCTAGCTGTGGTAATACCAAACTTCTGTGAAATACTCCACAGCGTGTCACCAGCTACTACAGTATAAGTATTTGGAGTAACAGTAGGTGTTGGTGCAGTGCCAGTAGTAGATTTAGGTATTGTAAGAGTCTGACCTATCTGAAGAGTATCGCTTGTAAGGTTATTAGCACTTTTAAGGCTAGCTGTGGTAATACCAAACTTCTGTGAAATACTCCAAAGCGTGTCACCAGCTACTACAGTATAAGTGCTTGGAGTAACATTAGGTGTTGGTGCAGTGCCAGTAGTAGATTTAGGTATTGTAAGGGTCTGACCTATCTGAAGAGTATCGCTGGTAAGATTATTAGCACTTTTAAGGCTAGCCGTGGTAATGCCGAATTTTTGAGATATTGTCCAGAGTGAATCGCCTGCTAATACTGTGTATTGAGAATTACTATTAGAAATATCTACAGTTTTTGTTGAACTGTTATATGTTACCGAATACCCTAAGTTTTCAGCCAAAAATTTTAAAGGAGCATAAGTAGTATCGCCAATTACAACTGATATAGGCATGGGCGTCTGTATTCCATTTACTCGTGCAAGAGATGTACCTCTTACAAATGCAATATTTGTGTTGTTTTTTGTTATGCCTACGGTATTGCTTGTGCTATTTGACCATACATTTGCCCCTATGGCTTGGGCAAATTCAGAAATGGGAACATATGTGATATCATTATATATCATTGCTTTATTCTGAAAGTATTGAGAATTGCCGTTTACTGAAACATTTACATTGTAGTTATATGCACTTTGGGTTTGTGTAAGCTGTTCTGAGGCTACACTTGCTTTAACAGAGGGTATTGATGCCATAGCGAAGGATGAAAGCAGCACTGCTCCAACCATGATTTTAACGGAGTTAATTTTTATATTGGGAAATTTTTCAGCTATTTGTTGCATTACATTTTCTTTAAGATTATCACCCTTTTCAAGTCCGCCAAATTCACTTGCGAACTCGACCTCCATATCTCCTGCTTCGAAATATAGAATAAGGTGACAGCCTTCTTGGCTATCAACTAAACTATAGCTTTTAATTAAATCCATCGTTATCTCCCCCTTAAATTAGTTTTAATAAATTTAGTATTTCAAATAATTAGGAAAATATTACACTTTTATATTATTTCCTTAACTTTTTCACTTAAAATGTCTATCGGTGCTCAAACTTATCAATGGTTTGTGCTTTCAGTATTTCAAAAATATATTTTGCCAATAAAAAACCAACCTCCAATCGTTAGATTTTAGGTCTAACTTTTGGGGGTCGGTTCAAATTAAGCATCAGTGCTTTTGAATGAATTATATAGACAATTACTCTACTATGTTATATTACTTATGTTAATAGAAGGGGATGGTGTCATTACAAAGGATGAAAGTAGTACAGTACCAACCATAACCTTGACAGTGTTGATTTCTATGTCTGGAAATTTTTCAGAAATACCTTGAATTATGTTTTGGTTGAGACTACTATTGTCTTTATCAAGTGCACCAAAGTCACCAGCAAATTCAGTATCCATAGTACCTGCATCGAAATAGAGAACAAGGTCATAGTCATTCTGACTTTTAACCAAGCTGTAACTCTTAATTAAATCCATGAATATCTCCCCCTTAAAATTAAATTCTATAATTATAGTATTTCATATTTATAGGAAAATATTACACATTTACCAAATAAGTTTTCTAAGATAGAATTTGACGTTTGGTTACTATGCTATTTGTTTCTCAACAAATTTATTGCAACAATTATAGCCACAATAATATCAATTACTAACCCTAGTCCTATAGCTGAATAAGTACCATATCTCATAATTACAGCTCCAAATATAGGGGCACTAATTACACCCGATAGGCTTATGATTGACTCGCTGATGCTTAAGCAGCTTACTTTGTATTTTTCAGGAGCTAGCTTATATATATAGGTTTTATATGCTGCTGACTGCATACCATAAGCAAGTCCTGATAACATACCAAGCAACATAATTACAAGAGTATTGCTGAATATTAAGATTAATGTCAGTCTGATAATCTGAATTAAAAAGGATATAAAAATCAGACCTTGACTCTTAAATCTTGTTAACAGCCTTGCAGCAAGAAAAAAGGATATAATTTCAGGTGCTGCATCAAAAAAATATGCTACTCCTAAGCTAAAGGGGCCGCCACCCGAATCAGAAAGCAGTACACCTAGATATGAATATATCCCCTTAACAACAAAATAATAGAAGAAAAGAATCAATATCATTGATCTCAACGGCTTAATGGCTAATATTTGGGATAGTCCTTCCTTTATGGAAATTTGTGCTTTAGTATCATTTTTATCAGCTACCGCACTATTTGAACTAGAATTCTTGTTAGCAGTAAGAAGAAATATTGAAATAAACAGAAAACAAGTACTTATTATTATATAAAAAACATATATGCCCCAGCCAAAAGTTTGAAGTAAGTAACCAAGAAAAACCCCCGATAGGGCATAGCCTATTGAGCCAAGACCACGAATTTTACCATAATCATTTTCTTTATTGTGTCTTTTAAGAACTTTTATATACCATGCTTCTGACAATGGAACAGTTCCAAACAAAAAAAATCCCCATATTCCTATCATTGAATTTATAAATACAACCTGCTTGGATAAAGCCATAGAAACTGCTGCTGCTACTCCAATGCAAATTGAAATAAGAAGTATTCTTTTTGTACACTTGTAACGATCGGCAACAAAACCAATCAAATTTTGTCCTATCAATGTAGATATAGTAAATATTGAAACTGCGAAGCTAATTTCCTTTTTTGTAAAGCCAATTTCAAGAATATACATTGTATACATTCCAGATATGCTTAGCATGAGTGCCCAATATGAAAATACAAAGACTCTAAATTTGTTATATATAATATTTATTATAATCGCCACCTAATTAAAATGTTTTTAATTTATATTGGTTTTTTTATAAACTACAAGAAAATATGACAAAACCACGATAGTCATTATTCTCCCAAAGGTTTTATTTATTATGATAACAGTGTTTTTGACTATTGTATATGAGTTTTAATATATGAGATTCTAAAACTATTTGTACTCACTTTTTTCGATTTGGAAACAAACTTTTGGTAAGGCTCCATCATCAATACCCGTTTAAATATGGAAAAGTTAGGTGGGTTGTTTGACTGCTTATGTATATATTATCTACATGACAAAGATAGTACAATCTTATATAATAATTACATACATAATTTTTGGGGAGGAAAACTCGAAAATAAGTTTGTACAAACATGGTACATTTTCGAGCCACAAAAACCACAAGTGGTTTTTGATGATGTGTTTTCGTACATTCATCGTTCTCTTCGCATGTCAAAAAGCTGCGAGCAGCTTTTTGTGGAATTTAGCAATTAAGCAATGACCATTTACTTTTAATTACTCAACTTTCCCAGTTAAATTATAGGTGTTCAACTTATCAATGGAAAGTTGGGTTAGAAATAATTGCATGAATTAGTTGGCAAATCGAAGTTTTTTTGCTGGAAAACCGACACGATGTCGGTTTTAGCACACCATGAACCATGGAGGGTGAATGTGTGCGACGGCTAAAATGCTGAGATGAGCCATTACTAATTCGAGCAACTATTTCGGCAATAAACCATTGATAAGTTTGAACACCGATAGATTTTCTGTATGGGAAAGTTGAGTTAATTACTATTTGGAGGTTCAGCTTGAAAAAAGTTAATGAAATTTTTAGTGATTATAATGCAGAGGGCAATCTGAGTACAGCAACTGTAGAAGGTGCTGTCTTGAAGAAGAAAAGCAAAATCCTTGAGATTAAGCTAAGCTCTGATAAATATATTGATGTAAAAAGAATAGAAGGTCTTAATAGATTTCTAAAAAAACGATTTTCATTAAATGATTCGAAAATATCTGTAGAGTATGCTCAAGGAATTGATAAAAAGCCTATCGAAAAGGAACTTGAGGATATTTTATTTGCTATGTCAGAAAAACACCCTCTATTAAAAGCTGTAATGAAAAATACTGAATATGAAGTAAATAATAATATAATTAATTTTAATTTCAATATTGTGGCATCAGAGGTTTTGACAGGTATGGATTATGATAAAAAAATCAGTAAAGCCATCAAAAGTCTGTATGGTTCAACATATAAAATTAACTTTTTTGATAAAGTAGATAGTAATGATTTAAAGAGGCTGCAGAAGGAATCACGTGAAAAAGAAATTCAGCTTATCAAGGAACAATCCCAAGCTGCAGTAACCAGTAATGCTCCTGAATTGCCTAAAGAAACTCCACCAATAAAGCAGGATATAAAAGTGGAAAATGGAGAAAAGAAAGAAGATACACCTCTGATATTAGGCAGGAATGCTAATATTAAAGAGAATATAATAAAAGTTACTGACATAGTTCCAGATGAAGGAAGGGTAGCTATAAAGGGTGAAATATCAAATATTGAAGCAAAGGAGTTAAGAAGTGGGAAAACTTTGATTTCCTTTGATTTATATGACGGTTCAAGCTCAATGACCTGTAAGGCTTTTGTCAAAGAGGGTGAAGAAGGAGAAGTACTATCTAGACTAAAAAAAGCAAAGGCGGTAAAATTAGCTGGAAACGCAAGCAACAGCAAATTTTCAGGTGAGATTGAGCTTGTTGCAAATACTATAGTCGAAGCGGAAGGACTTAAGAAGGTTAAGAGACAGGATAATTCAGAAGTTAAAAGAGTAGAACTGCATATGCATACACAGATGAGCCAAATGGATGCAATGACAAGTGCTTCTGATTTGATTAAAAGAGCTATGAGCTGGGGAATGAAATCTATAGCTATTACAGATCACGGAGTGGTACAGGCATTTCCTGAGGCGCACAAGCTTTTAGGAAGAGACAACCCAGATATGAAGGTTATATACGGAGTTGAGGCATATTTAGCTCCTGATAAAAAGCCTGCTGTTACAAATATTAAAGGGCAAAGCATTGATACCACTTATTGCGTGCTAGACCTTGAAACTACAGGTTTTTCTCCTATAACAGAAAAAATTACCGAAATAGGGATAATGAAGGTCAAGGATGGAAAGGTGTTGGAGGAATTCAGCTGCTTTGTTAATCCTGAAAAACCTATTCCGGCAAGAGTTGTAGAGGTTACTAACATTACTGATGATATGGTTAGGGATGCAGAAACCATAGAAAAGGTATTTCCCAAAATGCTGGAGTTTATCAAAGGAAGCGTTTTGGTGGCGCATAATGCTCAATTTGATATTGGCTTCCTAAAACATAATGCAAAGGTTTTGGGTTATGATTTTGATTTTACATATTTAGATACATTATCATTGGCAAAGGATATTTTCCCTGAGTATAAGACTTATAAATTAGGGCGAATAGCTAAAAACCTCGGAATTAAGGTTGAGGTTGCTCACAGAGCCTTGGATGATGTAAACACTACTGTCAAGGTGTTTAATATAATGCTTGAAAAGCTTAAGGAAAGAGGCGCACAGACTCTTGAAGATATAGATAGACTGGGTTCTGATGAAGAGGCTAAAAAGTCAGAATATAAAAAGCTTAATACATATCATGCAATAATATTAGCAAAGGATTATGTGGGATTAAAAAACTTATATAAGCTAGTTTCATATTCCCATTTAGATTATTTTTATAAAAAACCACGTATATTGAAGAGCATGTATAAAAAATACTCAGAGGGGCTAATTTTGGGCAGTGCATGTAGTGAAGGAGAGCTTTATCAGGCGATTTTGCATGGAAAATCCGACGCAGAAATTGAAAGCATTGCTAGGGATTACGATTATTTGGAAATTCAGCCTTTAGGGAATAATGACTATCTGATAAGAAAAGAAGAGGTTCCTGACAAGGAGTATCTGAAGGAAATCAATAGAAAAATTGTTGTGCTCGGGGAAAAATTAAATAAACCTGTAGTTGCAACAGGAGATGTTCACTTTTTGGACCCTGAGGACGAGATATACAGGCGAATACTTGAAGCTGGTCAGGGTTATACTGATGCGGATTTTCAGGCACCCTTATATTTAAAAACCACTGAGGAGATGCTTGAGGAGTTTTCCTATTTAGGAAAGGAAACAGCATATGAGGTGGTAGTTACAAATACCAATAAAATTGCAGAAATGTGTGAACAAATAAGCCCTATATCCGCTGAAAAATGTCCTCCTCATATCGAAGGCTGCGAGCAGACTATAAAGGATATTGCTTTCGAGAAGGCACATGAGTTGTATGGAGATCCATTGCCTGAAATTGTTCAGCAAAGGCTTGATAGAGAGCTGGATTCTATTATAAAGAATGGGTTCTCAGTTATGTACATAATTGCTCAAAAGCTGGTATGGAAATCAAATGAGGATGGCTACCTTGTTGGATCAAGAGGTTCTGTAGGCTCATCCTTTGTAGCATATATGACGGGGATTACAGAGGTTAATGCGTTACCGCCTCATTATAGGTGCCCTAGTTGTAGACATTCAGATTTCACAGATTACGGGTATAATAACGGTTTTGATTTGCCAGATAAACCATGTCCTGTATGCGGGGAACAGCTTGCAAAGGATGGAATAGATATCCCCTTCGAAACATTCCTGGGGTTTAACGGAGACAAGGAGCCTGATATAGACTTAAACTTCTCGGGAGAATATCAGGCAAGAGCGCATAAATATACAGAAGTTATATTTGGAAAGGGTACAACCTTTAAGGCAGGAACTGTAGGTACAATAGCTGATAAAACAGCCTTTGGCTATGTGAAAAAGTATTTTGATGAAAAGAATATCCCTGTAAACAAAGCAGAAATTATCAGAATATCAAAAGGTTGTACAGGTATAAAAAGAACGTCAGGACAGCATCCTGGAGGAATAATAGTTGTGCCAAAAGGTCGTGAAATATTTGAATTTTGCCCTGTACAGCATCCTGCGGATGACCCTGATTCAGATATTATAACAACCCATTTTGACTATCACTCAATAGATCAGAATCTATTAAAGCTGGATATACTAGGGCATGATGACCCTACAATGATTAGGATGCTTCAGGATATTACAGGGGTAGATCCAAAAACAATACCTATGGATGATAAAGAGACTATGTCCTTATTTTCATCAACAGAAGCCTTGGGTGTTGAACCTCATCAAATAAATTCTAAGGTTGGAACCTTTGGGGTTCCTGAGTTTGGAACTAAATTTGTTAGAGGAATGCTTCTAGATACTATGCCAAAGCAATTTGCAGATTTGATCTGTATATCAGGACTTTCACACGGCACCGATGTGTGGCTGGGTAACGCAAAGGACTTGATAGATGCAGGCACAGTTACATTAAGTGAAGCTGTGTGTACAAGAGACGATATCATGGTTTATCTTATGAAAAAAGGTCTACCTCCAAATTCTGCCTTCAAAATAATGGAAATAGTTCGTAAGGGAAAGGCATTAAAAGATTCCAAATGGCCTGAATATGAGGCGTTGATGAGAGAACATCAAGTACCCGAATGGTATATAGATTCATGTAAGAAAATAAAATATATGTTCCCTAAGGCTCATGCTGCGGCTTATATTATGATGGCCTTTAGAATAGCCTGGTTCAAGGTTCATATTCCTCTGGCTTATTATGCAGCTTACTTTTCTATCAGGGCAAAGGCTTTTGATGCTGAATATATGATTAATGGCAAAGAGGTTGTCAAACAAAAGATGAAGGAAATTGAAATGCAAGGTAATCAAGCTGCCAATAAAGATAAAGATATGTATGATGATTTGGAATTGGTGCTGGAGATGTACGAAAGAGGCTTCAGATTTCTGCCAATTGATTTATACAAATCCCATGCAACTAATTTTCTTATAGAGGACGATAGTATTAGACCTCCATTAAACAGTATTTCAGGTATGGGAACTGTTGCGGCCGAAGGTATATATAACGCGGTAATGGAAGGAGGCCCTTTCACTTCAATTGAAAATTTGAGACTTCGGGCTAAAATAGGAAATTCTACTGTAGAAGCACTTCAAAAATTCGGTTGTTTAAAGGGGCTTCCCAAAAGCAATCAGCTGAGCTTTTTTGATGATTTAGAAGCGTTTGGATAATTAAAAATGAAATTTCTATTTATAGATAAGCAAAAAATAGAGTGAATTATAAGATAAAGTATTAAAAAGGCTTTCAGCATTAAGGTTGAAAGCCTTTTGTTAATATTGAAACTTCAAGTGGTATACAATGTCTAACCGTGAGGTCTATAGCAATTGATTTTTCAGAAAAATATAAGTAAAATGCAGAGTTTAATGGTATTATAGTTGACAAGTCAACGCATTTCACTTAAAATAATGTTGACAAGTCAACTTAATTATTAAACAGTAATAGAAAAGAGGTGCTTATACTTGTATGAGGACATAATGTATTTCATTAAATTGAACAATAAAATTTTTCGGGCTACCCAAGTATATCTTGATAGAGTGCTGAAGAAATATGCTTTAAGTAGCGGTTCTTATCAATATTTATTTATTTTAAATAAAAATGAAGGTATAAGCCAGAATAAAGTAAGTAAGGAATTGGGCTTTGATAAAGCGATGTCTGCAAGAACTATAACTAAGCTTATAGAACTTGGTTATATTGTCAGAATAAAAGATGAAATAGATTCTAGAGCTTATAAACTATATCTGTCAGCAAAGGCTAAGGCTGTCATTCCAAAAATTATAACTGAAATATATGAATTAGTTGACTTAATTACTGCTGACTTAACTGACCAGGAAAAGATTATTACTACAGAATCGCTAAAAAAGATTTTAATTAATTTGAGAGACTTAAAACAATAGATACACAAGGAGATAAAACATGAACTCTACAAATATTCGCAGCAAAAAAAACAAATGGGTTATTTTATTTACAGTCCTAATGGTAACTTTTATGGCAACATTAGATGGAAGTATTGTAAACGTAGCTTTACCTGTTATGACAAATGCTTTAAATGTAACATCGGCAAGTATTCAATTAGTAGTGACAAGCTATTTAATCATAATTTCAGCAACTATTTTGTTGTTTGGAAGATTGGGAGATATGATTGGCAAATCAAAGGTATTTATGTTTGGAATTGGACTATTTACACTTGGCTCTTTACTTTGCGGAATCACTAGTACCTTTTCGATTTTAGTTCTGTCAAGAGTTATTCAGGCTATTGGAGCCGCTGGGACTATGGCTAACAGTCAAGGGATTATCACAGAGGTATTTCCACCAAATGAAAGGGGAAGAGCTTTAGGAATTAACGGAACCTTTGTTGCTCTAGGCTCCTTATTGGGACCTGCTGTAGGAGGCTTTATTCTTGATGTTGGCAAATGGGAATATATTTTCCTGATTAATGTTCCAATAGGTATAATTACTTTGTTTTTTGGTTTTGAATTGCTTCCTAAAACTAATAAAACAATAAAGGAGAAGCTGGATGGTTTTGGGGCTATTTTGTTTGTTTTTGCTATAGTGCCTCTATTTGTGGCACTTGGAAAAGGGCAGGAGATTGGCTTTACACATCCAATGATTCTGACCAGTTTTGCAGTTTCTATAATAGCCTTTATAATATTTATTATGGTGGAAAGAAGGCAGGAAAATCCGCTTTTACAGTTGGAGATATTTAAAAACAAATTGTTTTCTCTTAGCATATTTTGTGCATTTTTATCTTTTATAGCTATTTTTTGCTCAAATATTATTCAGCCCTTCTATCTTCAGGAGGCAATGGGCTTTTCTCCATCAACTGCTGGGTTAGTTCTGATGACCTATCCATTGGTTATCTCAGTTATTGCACCAGTGAGCGGATATTTGTCAGATAAATTCGGTTCTGAGATTTTAACTTTAATTGGGTTGTCACTCACAAGCTTGGGATTATTCTTAATGTCTAGCTTAACCGATTATTCTTCGATAATAAGTATGGTAGTGTTTACAGCAGTAATGGCTTTGGGGAATGGATTATTTCAAGCACCAAATAATTCGCTAGTTATGTCCACAGTTCCGCGTGATAAGCTGGGTATTGCAGGTAGTGTTAATGCCCTTACAAGAAATCTTGGTATGATATGTGGAATAGCATTATCAACTATAATTTTATATAATAGAATGAGCTACAAAATAGGATATCATGTAACAGATTTCGTGGTTGGAAGAAATGACGTTTTTATATATGGTATGAGAATTGTATATATAACCGCAGCTGTAATTTGTTTGGTTGGAGTCGTTTTAACATCTTCACGCCTGCTTAGCAAAAAAACAAAGTCAGAAACTGTTTTGGAGTAGCAGTTTTTTATCTGTTAATCAAAATTAAGTGGCTGATTAGTAACATCATAAGATTTTTAGTACATTGAAAGAAAAGTATTTATCTAGGGGGAGGGGAAATATGCCACTATTAGGAAACATAATTATTATCATGGTCTTTGCAATTGTTTTATTTTTAGCTGTTATAGCAATAATTCGGGGACATAAAGGTATGAAGATTAGCAAACAATTTGATATAGCTGCTAAAAAAACAAGATTTGGTTATTGGCTGCTTTCAGCCGTACATATGTGGGTTGGTATTTTAATAACTTTATGTTATTTAATTGCTGGAATATTGATTTTGAATAATTTATAAGGGATGTGGACTAATGGCTTTTGTTTTTTTACCAGTTATTGTAGCAGCTATACTTGGAATTATTATTGCTTTTATTTGTTTTATAGGAATAGGTCTAATAATTATTGGCTCTACAGGCACAGCAATGGACAAAATATATATGAAGCAGATGAAAGTAGAAAAAAATGTATCAAAATCTATATATAATATAGTATCAATAATTTTAGGAATAATATTTTTATTATTTCCTTTGGGAGTAACGCTTTATGGAATTATTTCTTCAGCGACTTCAAATACATAGGAGATTATTAGTAGGGTTAATGTTGTTAATATCTTTATTTCTTTATAACTGTATCATATCCATGTGATATTGATCAACTAATGATAAAAGCCTATCTATGCAGAGACGGCTTTATCTTTTTATTTATAACTTAATTCTTCATTAATATTTGTCAGTGATAAAAACTTACAAGTATTTTATGATAAACAAAAATTTAGATTCGAGCGAATAGGTTTTCCTATTAAATATACTAGTGTTAAATTGAATTTATTGTTAGGATTAATTAATAATGTATGCGTTATTTAAACTCTGCAATTAAGCTGCTACGCGATTCAACCAAGGTTTAGAAAATTACAAAAATATTAATAGGGTTTAATGCAAATACTATGAATATAGTTTCTTCAAAAATTATAGATATATACTATTGATATATGGTATAATTTTTTTTGGAGGTATACACAAATGGAACAAACATTAAAACTTATTCTTGAGAAATTGAACAGCATGGACTTAGATATTAAAGATTTAAAGAGTGATGTAAGTAGTTTAAAAAAGCATGTCCTGATTATCGAAAACAAACAAAATGAAGATTCCAAGGCTTTGTATGATGGATATCGCCAAACCTTAGAAAATATTATTGAAATGAAAAAAGATATCAAAGACATAAAAGAAACTTTAAATGATCATGAAGTAAAATTGTTAAATCTTACATAGAGCAACTCTGATAAACATAAATATTTACAGTTTTTACTGTTGCATATAGAACCTATGTTGTAAAACTCTATCTACTCAACTAACTTAAAATTTGCTAAATAAGACTAAGCTAATCTAAATAAGATGGCTTTATTTTTTTATTTATTTTTATATCGCAAAAATTTAAAGCTGTATATTACATCTGTTTATATATACTTGTTAGGATACTATCATAATTTTATTTTTGACAAGGCTGAAAATGTTGATAATAGTGGGTTGTATAAAGTGAAAGTTTAAATGGCTAAAAACTTGCTCAACGACACTTAAAATAAAACTCAATAATGAATAAAAATACAATTAAGTAAAGCATGTTATTTATTCTCCGTATTTAGAATTCTCTAAGAATGATATACTTAAAAATATATCCAAATATGTCACATTTTCTTTAATTGATTGTTATATAAGGTATACAGACAGAAAGGGGTGACGTAATAGTTGAATTCCATTGAAACTGCAGTTCAAGGAGTGAAAGAAGGAAAAGTTAAGTACTTTGAAATAATAGTTGAACAATTTCAACATCAGTTATTTAGGTATAGTTACCGTATGCTGGGAAGTGTTCAGGAGGCCGAGGATGTAGTGCAAGAGGCTTTTCTCAAGGCTTTTTACAAAATTGGTAGTTACAACGATAAAATATCTTTTTCAGCTTGGCTTTACAAAATCACATATAACCATTGTATAAATATTATTAGACGAAGAAAGGTATTACAGTTCGTATCCTTTCTTGATGCCACAATTCCTAACATAGTGGATGTTGGTAAAAATTTAGAGGAGATAGAAATTAATAAAGAACTAAACAATGTACTAAAAAAATTGTCTAATGAAGAAAGATGCATAATAATACTAAAGAACATTGAAGAAAAGAGTTTTGAAGAAATAGCTTTAATTCTTAGCATTAAGCCAGCCACAGTTAGAAAGAGATATGAAAGGTTACGTAAAAAGCTTAGGGTAATCCTTTCTGAAACTAGAGGAGGTATTGTAAATGAAAACTATTCAATCAATGGATGATATAAAAAAAGCATCAGATAGCGTTACTTTGCCTACTATTGATGCACAACAATATGTTATGCAGGTAATTTACAGAAGAAACGAAAGAAAAAATATGCTCAGAGGTAAGAAATTAATAATTGGTATAATTGCCGCTGCTTTTCTCATTTGTTCAGTTGGATTTACAGTATCAAAGGTATGGGAACTAAATGGTCCTGGAGGTTTATCATTTAAATATTTGCTTTATAAAAATACATCACCTTCTCGTAGTCAGATAGCAGAATCGGAATGGAAGAATGTAAAACCTGGTGGGGCCATAGCGATATTAAGGAAAAAGGATAACCCTGAAAATATAATAAGTATTTATTATAAGCCCCTTATTGTTGCGAGTATTAATCAGTTAAAAGATAAGGTTGGTGATAGATTTAAAACACCTTCTGATATACCCGAAGGATATACCTTTAGTGAAGGTCAAATTAATACCAGCTGTGATAATTCTGTCCGTGAGGCTATGCTGGAGGAAGCTAAAAGTTCAACAGAAGATATTGTTAGAGTTATTGAGCCTTCACAAAACATAGGATCTTATCAGAGTATTTTCAAATATGGGGAGAAAATAATTGACGTATCAGTGACTTTAAACTGGAAGTGGGGTGAATTGAGACAACCTGATGAAGGGCAAAAGGTTGCTAGAGTGGACGTCAATAATTTTGAAGCTATCTTTACTGAAGGCAATGGGAGGTCGGAAATTAAATGGATTGATAGTTTCAACGGTGCAAATATACTATATTCTGTTGGGTGTCCTAAAGGACATGTAACAAGGGATACGCTATTACAAGTTGCTAATAGTATTAAATAACTCAACTTTCCCACATGAAAATTCTATCGGTGTTCAAACTTATCAATTGTTTGTTGCCGAAATAATTGCTTGAATTAGTAAGCGCTAGGAACTAGCGTTGTTCATTCTCCGCATTTTAGCCGCCTTTCCACATTCACCATCCATGGTTCATAGTGTGCTAAAACTGACATCGTGTCGGTTTTACGGCAAAAATACTTCGAGCTTGCTGAAAAATTGTAAACTAATATGAATACTACTTTTGTGATTTCATTAAAATAATATATCCTTGAATTCATGCAGCAAGCTTTTTTACCAACTAATTCATGCAATTATTTCTAACTCAACTTTCAATTGATAAGTTGAACACCTGCAATTTTCAACTGGGAAAGTTGATTAAATAAGTATAAGTATTCATTCTTGTTGACATACGTGACATATCGGCAACAAAAACGATTGTTACGCTTCATTTATTATTTGGAATTATTTTACTATATCTTTCATTGTTCAAACCCTTTAAACAAGCCCTTTTCATGGCTTGTTTTTATTCATTTGTTTACAAACACTTATGTCATAATGGTTAGAAGATTTGTTAGAAGCTATCAGAAATATATGGCATAAAGATCTCTAAAGAAGTATAGATATAAACTACTTACCTATGATATAATTATTTTGTGGAGGGTGTGCACATGGAAGAAATTTTAAAGGAAATATTAGCACAAATGAATACTGGTTTTGCTAATACGAATAAAAGACTTGATGAAATTACTCAGAGAATAGTAAAAGTTGAAACAACAATAGAGAATACTACCAATGTGAAAATTCAAGCATTATTTGAGGATAGAGAAATTGTTCATAGTAAACTCGATAGTATCACTAATGAATTAGCAGACATTAAAGAGCAGATTGCAGACCATGACATTAAAATTCAGATTATAAATAATAAGACAAAAGCTATCTTATAATGGTAGCTTTTTTTGTTTTTATAAATGTTGCAGAATTATTTAAGAGTATTATAAAATTATATACATCTTATACATATAAATGTTATTAAGAGATATATGTTTTTATAGCAAAGCTTTGACTGTCCTATATGATAATAAAAATTCTCTAAGTTATTTACTAAATGCATTTCGAATCCATGATTTTCTTATTAGCAATCAAATATTCTATTCAACTAAGCTACGGTCTGTTGGAATTTATATATATTAAAAATAAATTTATAATAGAAATAAACTATACTATAGATAATATTTGTTAAAATTAAAAAGTCTATTTTAAGCAATTAAATAGTGCTTGTTAGCTATTGTTAGCAACCCCCCACAAACCGCAAAGAAGGCTCTCATGGTATAAACCTTGAAAGCCTTTTACTTTGGCGGAGAGAGTGGGATTCGAACCCACGGATAGTTTTACCCATCACACGATTTCCAGTCGTGCGCCTTAGACCAGCTCAGCCATCTCTCCACATCAAATATTCAGTTCAGCTTTTAAGCTGCCTTTATATTTTACATTAGGACTATACAACTTGTCAATAACAAAGTTTTTGTAATTAAATCCTTCCTAAATTACACTTTTTAACAGTGTAAAAAACAATTAAACAGTTAAAATAATAACTGTAATACCCTTAACAATATTATTTCTGCTGGCTATAAGCCAGCAATTTTTTTTTAAAGGTACTAGCATAGTTAGTTGATATTTTATTTTCAATGTTGGTCTGCCATATTATTTTATTCTAATGCAAGTAGTTTGACTGAAGGTTTATGAGGTCCATAAACTGTGTTGAAGCTGCAACTTGCCTTTTGTCAGCGAAATATGCCATAGAAAGACCACTATAATCAGTACGTTATTTATGCTCTATGGCAAGTTTAAAATTTCTTTATGGTTCTTATATACTTCATCAGTTGATATTTTAATCTTGTGCACTATTTCTTCTAAATTATTGCTTAGACAGAATATTACATCAGAATCTAGATTTTTTACATTATTAATTATTTCCATAGCGGTATCTATAGATAATGCGGCTCTATAGGAGCGTTCCTCAGTTAAGGAAATAAACAAATCACTGACAGCAAGAATTCTTGAGCCTAAATCTAAATGATCTGATTTTAATCCAAAGGGATATCCTGTTCCATCAAGTTTTTCATGGTGAAAGGAAGCCCAATCTCTTATTTTTTCCAGACCGGGAATAGAATCTAGTAACCTATAGGTTTGATAAGTGTGGTATTTAATAATATTGTATTCGTTCAAATCAAGTGTGCCGGGTTTTTCTAGTATATCCTCAGGTACACTTAACATACCCATATCATGTATTAATCCAGCTGAATGCATTATCTGGATATCAGAAGCACTAAAGCCGAATTTAGATGCTAATAAGCTTGCACATGTCGCTACACCGATAGAATGGGTAGCAGTATAGCTGCTTCTGAAATCTATTATTCGGTGAATTATTTCTGCGTATTGGTGTAAATCTTTACTATTAATGTAAACATTAAATGGCTGTATTACTTTCTTAATAATATTATCCAAATAAGGACTTATAATATCAAACCAAAAGTATTGCTTTGGGAATAGACTATTAAAAGCTTCTACAACATTAGGCATAAACATTGTGCCACTATTCTCATTGATTATATCTTCAATATATCTCCGCTGTGACAAAATATCGATCTTGCGGTTGATTAAAATATCAACCCTATCTGCTAAATGGAGAATATGGCTTGCAATAGGGATTTCATATGTTTTAAAGTTGTCATCTGAACTTTCCTCCCAATATACATGATGAAACCTAATTATTTCAGCAGCATCATGTAAATCAGTTGAATCCCGAAGAATAAACCACCCTTTATTCCCATGTGCATGATTTTGAAGGATTGAACACCTAAAGCCAAATTCAAATCTGGATTTTCTTTCAGATAAATTAACAGAGCCGCAATCATGAAGCAGACTTGCTAAAACAAGGTCTTTAATTTGTTTGTCAGGTAAGTCCATTTCTTTTGCTATGCTATAGGAAATATATGCTACCCTTTTATGGTGATTTGTAATTATGGGGTCTATTAAATCAATAGCACTAGATATTGACAAAATAATGTCGATTAATGGTAAATTAAGTTCCAACACAGTCATCCTCCTCGTTCAAATTCCAAAAATATTATACAAAAATACAAGAAATTGTATTAAAATGTAGAAATATAGTACACGTATATTGTACTACGAAAATAGCTTAAAATAAATAGTTAATCATCAAAATATATTAATTTGTATTTTTTCTATATAATTTCAAATTGCTTAAATAACTCAACTTTCCTACATAAAAAGTATATCGTGACGAAGGAATTACTTCTCACGGAAAAGTTTTAGCATCTACAATTTATGGTGAAGGCTAAGTTTACAAATTAAACAATAAATCACTAACAAGCAAGTTTTTTGAGTTGCATCATTTATAATACTTGATAAAATTATAATAACTAAATATTTCAGTTAATATTCAGCAACTTTAGTATTTTTATTAGTTGTTTATTTAAAAGGTAGAATAAATGTTTTTATGTTAAAATTGGATACTGATTGTTAAAGCAATTCTGGGTTATGATTGTATAAAAATAGGTGAATTGGTAACTATTTTAATGTTTATTGTAGGGGTGTTTTCAAAAAAAGCTTGAAACAGTTTTCGTTTCCGTGTAGAATATAACGAGGTAGGAAAATGTCTCCCACTTCTTAAGTTTCGGGCAACGCTTAAATTTTCAGGCGGTAAGAATATCTTCCACCTCGTTGAAACGCCGCTTATGTAATGAAATTTTTCTACAATCGAAAAATTTCATTTTGAATCTAGGCGTTATAAATGCTATGGAGAAGTATCGAAGTGGTCATAACGGTGCTGACTCGAAATCAGTTTGACGGAAACGTCACGTGGGTTCGAATCCCACCTTCTCCGCCACACTTTGTCTGAAAATCCTTGATTTCTAGGGTTTTCAGACGTTATAAGAGAAAAATGGCACTGAATTTAAGAGATGAAATCTTAAATTCAGTGCCATTTTAGCGTTTTACTAAATAAATAGTAAGATATCTGCTACATTGCTGCTATTAGTTTATCAGTTCCTACCATATTTATCGCTCTTTATAAATTATATGTAAGGTAACTAGGGACTGTTGCAAAACAACAATTTCTGTATACTGGTGACTTATTACAATAAATAGTACGCGAGTGCTATATATATCTAATTCCGAAGCTTGGTTAGAAATTGGTGCTAGAAATAGTAGGTGAAGAACAAGTATTGTAGCCGACACAGCGAAAGTAAGTAGCTGTGAGTATTACCTAGATAACAGGATGCCTTGTGTTATACGGTCGGCGGAAGTGCTTGTTCTGAATTGCAACTATTTCAGCGTCGATTTCGGGAGCGAGCATAGATATATACTGCACGGGAGTACTATTTAAGCAGTTTACTGTTGATATATATTATATCTTGTTTTGCAACAGCCCATTTTCTTTTCCTTACATAGAAGGTAATGTGCTCAGTGATACTATTTGACAGTTCAAGAGTGATACTCAAAACATTCGATTTTTTTCCTGAACCCCTATTAATTTATATGTAATTCAGTATAGAATATAGAACTGAATTAACTGCAATCTGAGTCCGGTTCTCGCAGGAAAGCTTTTGCGAGATAATTTGAACATAGGATTTCACAGTGTTTTCTGATATAAATAATCGGTTTGCAATTTCCTTGTTAGTATAACCTTTATTTATTTGATCCAGCACTTCAAGCTCACAGCTGCTTAGCGATTCCATACTGAATGTAGGCAACATCGTTTTACACGCATATTCTGTTATATTAAATTTAAGAGTATGAAATTGCAGAGTAGAATCTAGCAATTTTGCATACATTTTAAAATAATTTATCGAGATTTCATCATATTTGGAGTGCATAAAAAACGTTGACAAATAAGCAACTATTTTGTCATTGATTATTACAGGTATTGTGCAATTGGTTAAGCATTGAAATGCAACATTTTCATTTTGATAGTAGCACTTAATACTTATTGCTTGCTTATGTAAACATTCTGATACCGAGCTTATTCCCATATTTTCTTCTCTAAAATTCAACCCTTCGCATAAATTTATATTACTAACCATTAATTCCTTATTTATATGATAGGAAATAATTGATAAATTTGTATCTAGAAGCATCACAAAGTTATAATATAAATTAGAATCAAAAAGATTATAGTAAGAGGTTGATAAAAATAGCTTTATAGTAATCAAATTTGAATCAATTACAGGATTAATTATTTTATAGGAAGGTAGAAATTTCTTGTTACTAACCGCGTAACGTTCAGTATTTAAATTTTCCATATTAGTACTCCTTCTACATTATTATTGC
>JAEZIB010000030.1 GCA_023416275.1 Bacillota bacterium
AAACAGCCCTTTGCGTTGCTGCTGAACGTGAGTATTTAAAACGGCTTAATGGTGGTTGTTCAGTACCAATTGCGGCTCATGCAGTCATAAGAGGAAATAGGATGAAGCTAAACGGAATGTTTGCCTCCGAGGATAGAACAGTAATTTACAAGGCTTGCATTGAAGGTCCAGCAGATGATGCGGCAAGCCTTGGACAGAAATTGGCAGAAATGATAATTGATCAAATGTAATGTGTATTTAGAAAGTGAAAGTAATATTTTAAGTGCCCTAAAATACTCTTATAAGGAGGTAAAAATGGCAGGCAAGGTTTATATAATAGGTGCAGGGCCCGGGGACTACAAGCTTGTTACTTTAAAGGCTATTGAATGTATTAAGATGGCTGATGTTATTGTATATGACAGGTTGGTTGCCGGAAAAATACTAGGTTTTGCGAAGGAAAATGCTGAATTGATATATGTGGGTAAGATGCCTGACTTGCATGCAGTACCTCAGGATGGAATAAATGAAATCCTTGTTAAGAAGGCGCAAGAAGGAAAATTAGTAGCAAGGGTTAAGGGAGGAGATCCCTTTGTATTCGGGAGGGGCGGAGAGGAAGTAGAAAGTCTTTATGAAAATGATATTGAATTCGAGATTGTTCCGGGGATTACGTCTTCAATAGCCGTGCCTGCATATGCAGGTATTCCGGTTACTCACAGAGATTACTGCTCTTCATTACATATCATTACCGGACATGAAAGGCCTGATAAAGATAACAGCCTTTTAGATTATGGCTTATTGGCAAAGATTACAGGGACGCTTGTATTTTTGATGGGTGTAAAGAATCTTGGAGAGATATGTGCTAATCTTATTGAAAACGGTAAAAATCCCAAGACTCCCGCTGCTGTCATAGAAAAGGGTACTACAAGCGAGCAACGTACTGCTGTTGGAGTGCTTGAGGATATTGCTGGTAAAGTTAAGGAGCAGGGAATAAAGTCACCGGCTGTTACTGTTATAGGGGATGTGGTGTCTTTAAAAAATAAAATGGAGTGGTTTCCGAAGGGGAGATTGGCAGGAAAAAAAGTGCTGGTAACAAGAGCCAGAGAACAAGCCAGCAAACTGGTAGAGAAAATTGAGGAGTTTGGCGGTGAGGCTATTGAGATTCCTTCAATTAAAATTGAAAAGCTTGAAAGTTTTGAAAAATTCGACCAAGCTCTTGATAAACTAAATGACTATAACTGGTTAGTTTTTACCAGTGTAAACGGTGTAAAAGCTTTTTTTGACAGGATGAAATATAAATGTGTGGACATAAGGAACCTTTACGGAGTAAAACTGTGTGCTGTGGGAAAGGCAACTGGGGAAGAGCTTAAGAGGCTTGGGCTTACGGTTGATTATATGCCCGAAAAATATACGACAGATGAGCTTTTAAAGGGATTGCTTGAGATTTTGAACCCAGGAGAAAAGGTGCTTCTAGCGAGGGCTGATATTGCCAATCCAGACCTCTACAAGGGGCTTATGGAAAATGGAATAAATGCGGATGATTTGGTTGTTTACAGAACCATACTTGATGACAGATGCCTTGGATATGCAGAAAACATGCTTCAAGATGGAAAGGTGGATTTTATTACCTTTACCAGTTCATCTACAGTGAGTAATTTTGTATCAATAATTGGCATGGAAAATCTCAAAATTCTTGATAAATCCAAGGTTGTTTGCATTGGTCCCGTTACATCGTCTGCAGCGGAGGAATTCGGCATTAAAGTCAGTGGTGTGGCTGATGAATATACCATTGACGGACTTTTGAAAAAGCTTTTGGAAATTTCGGAGGGATAGCAATGGATATTATAAGAAGGGCAAGAAGGCTTAGAGTAAATGAATCAATGAGGAAGCTTGTGAGGGAAACAGATATTTCGGTAAATGATTTGGTATATCCATTGTTTATAGTTGAAGGAGCAGGCATTAAAGCTGAAATTCCGTCAATGCCGGGAGTATACCATTTATCAATAGATAGTTTTTTAAAAGAGCTTGAAGAGGTGCAAAAGGCTGGTATACCAGCGGTTTTACTTTTTGGCGTACCTGAAAGTAAGGATGAGATTGGGTCAGGTGCTTTTATTAGCAGCGGGATAATACAAAGAGCTTTGTATGAAGCTAAAAAGATGTTTCCGGATATGCTTTTCATAGCCGATGTATGCCTTTGTGAATATACAAGTCACGGACATTGCGGTGTTGTGAGGGATGGTAAAATTATAAATGATGAATCGGTAGAGCTCATAGTAAAAACAGCTTTAAGCTATGCCGAAGCAGGCGCTGATATTATAGCTCCTTCCGATATGATGGACGGAAGGGTTGGTGCCATAAGGGGAGCCCTTGATAAAAACGGTTTCGAGGATAAAGCCATTATGGCATATAGTGCAAAATATTCTTCTGCTTTTTATGGACCTTTCAGGGATGCAGCCCACTCAAAACCGGTATTTGGAGACAGAAAAACATACCAGATGGATTACGCAAATATTAAAGAGGCTGTGCGTGAAGTAGAGCTGGATATACTCGAGGGAGCAGATATAGTTATGGTAAAGCCTGCAATGGCTTATCTGGATGTAATTAATCAAATAAGCCTAAGGTTCGATGCTCCAATTGCCGCTTACAATGTAAGCGGAGAGTATTCCATGCTTAAGGCTGCTGCTATAAACGGTTGGATAGATGAAAAGGCGGCAGTACTTGAATCCATAACGGCCATAAAGCGCGCAGGAGCAAAAATTATAATAACATATCATGCAAAGCAAATTGCACAATGGCTTAAGCGTAACGAAATTTAACCTGGAGGTAATTATATGCTTAATAAGAAGTCTTTGGAATTATTTGAAGAAGCAAAACAGTACATGCCCGGAGGTGTAAATAGCCCTGTAAGGGCTTTTAAATCGGTAGGTATGAGCCCTGCTTTCATAAAAAAGGCATTAGGTTCCAAAATATTTGATGCAGACGGTAATGAATATATAGACTACGTATGTTCGTGGGGTCCGATGATCCTTGGACATGCGAACCCTGAAGTGACGGAAGAAATTATAAAGGCTGTTCACGATGGGACAAGCTACGGCGCTCCTACTGAAAAGGAAGTGCGTTTGGCGGCTATGGTATGTGAGGCCGTTCCTTCGGTAGAAATGGTAAGAATGGTTAGTTCTGGTACTGAAGCGGTAATGAGTGCCATAAGGCTGGCAAGAGGGTATACTGGCAGGGACAAAATATTGAAATTCGAAGGCTGCTATCATGGACATTCTGATGGACTGCTTGTAAAGGCAGGGTCGGGGGCGTTGACTACCGGAGTGCCGGACAGTGCAGGAGTTCCGGCTGATTATGCACGTAATACCCTGACAGCAGCATATAATGATTTTCAAGGAGTTGAGGAAATATTTAAAGCTTGCGGGGATAAGCTTGCAGCCGTAATTATAGAGCCCGTTGCAGCAAATATGGGTGTTGTTCTGCCAGAGGAAGATTTTTTAAAGCTATTAAGAGAACTCACTTATAAATATGAGTCCCTCCTTATTTTTGATGAAGTTATAACCGGTTTCAGGGTTGGATATAGCGGAGCGCAAGGTTACTATGGTGTTGAACCTGACTTAACCATATTTGGTAAAATTATAGGTGGAGGAATGCCAGTAGGGGCATATGGCGGAAAACGGGAGATTATGGAGAGGATATCTCCGTTAGGACCTGTTTACCAGGCAGGAACACTCTCAGGCAATCCGGTGGCAATGTCTGCAGGAATTAAGACATTGGAGATACTGAGGGATAATCCATTTATATATGAGGATATAAGCAATAAGGGTAAACAATTAGAGGAGGCTTTTTATAAGTCAAGCAGGAGATACGGCATACCCATAAGGGTAAATAGGATTGGATCGTTATTAAGCGTGTTTTTTACCGCAGAGGAAGTACGGGATTATAGTACCGCAATAAAATCGGATACCATAAGGTTTGCAAAGTATTTTAAAGAAATGCTGGCACAAGGTGTGTATGTTGCTCCATCGCAGTTTGAGGCAATGTTCGTATCAAGAGAGCATGACTATATAGATATTGGAAAGACGAAGGAAGCTATAGATCTGGCTTTTTCAGGGGGATTATAATTATGGACGGTGTATTGATACTGGCTCACGGCAGTAAGAGGCAGGGAGCTGAAGAATTGCTGGATTCAATTATAAGTAGGGTTAAACAAAAAACAGGTCTTAAACTGGTCTATCCTGCGTATTACCAATTCTCGGAGCAGAACCTTGAAACTGGGATAGACTGCCTTATAAAAGAAGGGGCAGATACCATTAAAGTGATACCCATGTTTTTATTTGATGGTACCCATGTTAATGTTGATATTCCTCGTGAAATCGACAATTTTAAAAAAAAATACCCGAAAATAAAAATTATTATAAGCAAACATCTTGGGGATGATGAAAGGATTGCAGAAATAGTTGCAGACAGGATTAAATCGGTCGATTAGTCAAGCTTTTATAAAAAGGAAGGCTTGGAACCCAGTATCCATGCCGAAAAATCCTATCTATAATATCTAATATCTATCCCGGTTTATTGGCTTACTATTTAAATTTTAGCTCTGAGAAATCAGGGCTATTATTATGCGCGAAAATGAAAAAAAATAAGTTTATATTTGCTGAGTATTATTTGAGAAATTCATAAATACTTTTTCGATAAAATAATAAAGAAATTAATTAAATACAAAGTTGTTGAATTCCATACCTTAGCAAATGTTAATAAATAAAGTGGAGGCAAGCAGTAATGCTTCCATTTTATTTATTTCAGCAATATATATAAATTGACTAAATTTGTATAAATTGATAATATTAGAAAGTGGAATATTACCGATAAATTAGTCAGATATGAGAGAACAGGAGTAGTAAGGAGCTGGATGAATTAGTACAAGTGGTGTTTCCGATCGATTTGAGACGAACACTGTATATAATTGTTGATAATGCATGGATATATTTGTAAATAGCAACAACATCCATAAAGAAATAGAGCCAGCTTGCATCTTTTGTGGTGAAGCAAAAGAAATCAGCAACTATAAAGGTAAAAATATCTGTAATACCTGTAAAGCAGAGCTGAAGAATTGAGTTAAGTAGATTAATCAGGGCAGGAGGAGAATCTACATGAAATTAAAAGTAGGTTTATTTGATAAAAGAATAGTAAGGGCTTTTTTGACAGTAATAGGTATCATAAGTTCGATAATATCGATAGTCTGTATATTTATTACAATTCCCAACAATTTAAAAATATACAGTGCAGTTTTGTTGATTGTTTTATTTATATCCATATATATTGGTATGTTTATAAATGCAAACTTAAAAAAGTCAGTAAAAATGAAAATTAATAATACAAGATTAGAAATTGTATACGGAGATTTATTTAAAATCAGCGGATTAAAGGTCATTGGATTTAATGAATACTTTGATACGATTGTAGACAATGTAATTATCTCGGAAAAATCATTACATGGAAAGTTTATAAAGCAAAACATAATTGATCTGGGCGAATTTGATAAAATAATAGAAAATAGTTTGGCTGATAAAGAGTCAAGATTTAATGAAAGTAGACCTATAGGAAAGAAAAAGAGGTATAAATTAGGAACATTATTTGAATACAAAAATGAATTTATTTTTACATCATTCGCCAAATTTGATGACCGGAATAGAGCGTGCCTGACACTTGAAGAATACATTGAGTTTCTTATTACATTTTGGAATGAAATAGATGTAATCAATAATGGACGGGATGTAAATATACCATTAATGGGCTCAGGAATAACAAGATTTAATAGTCTAGTTACTAAGCAAGAACTACTTGAATTAATACTATTTACATTTAAATATTCCGGTATAAAACTTTGTTATGACTGTAAAATCAGAATTATATTACATAAAGGCGTGGCAGATGAAATAAACCTTTATAACATAAAGGGAGTATTCGGAAAGTAAATTACAGAATCCATTAGTTAAAAATAAATATTTTTTAGGAGTGAATGTTAATGGCGTATAGAAACGGTATTTATATTGCTTTTGCAGCAGAAGGACAAACAGACCCTACAAAATCTGATATTAAGTTTTATAATATCATGAAGGGTTGGAAGGGTATGGCAAGTAAAGAATTTACCTTTGTTAATTCACACGAGAAGGTTTCAGCAGTTAGAGATAAAAGTAAAGATGAAACTATTAAAGCGAGTTTAAGGGAACGCCTAAAAAATAGTAAATGTATGCTCTTACTTGTAGGTAATAAAACAAAATATGATGATGATTTTGTACCATATGAAATAAATTATGCAGTTGATAAATGTAGATTGCCTATTATAGTCTGTTATGTGAACTATAGCTCAAGAATATCAAACAATATTCCTGATAGCTTAATTAAATTATGGCCTACAGCATTAAAAGAAAAGATTCAAAAAGAAACAGTTAAGACAATACATATTCCATTTAAAGAAAAAATAATACTCGAGGCAATAAATACATTCGATATAAATAATCAGCCTAGTTATACACAAACAATTTATAAAGACAGTTTATATGATAAATATAGTATAATAGGATAAAAATATAGCTAAATACTATATAATAATATGTTAGGATGGTTAATGTATGCGTGAGGACAGGCTCAATATGTACAAGGAGTCATATAACAATGAACTGGCTAGAAGGGAAAAACTGGGTTCAGAAACATCAATACCAATTGCAATGATTACATTATTATTTGGTTCAGTTACATATGCAGTTGGAAAGTTAGAAGCAGTCACGGTCGTAATAATATTAATATTGCTGATAGCATCATTAATAATTTTAGTTGTTTCATTGGCATTTGCAGTGTTCTATTTAATACGGTCAAACTATAATTATGTTTATGAGTATATAGCCAGCTCCAAGCAGATGGAGGAGTATTATAGTTCATTAACAGAATTCTACAAAGAGGATGTTACATATGAAAGTAAAGTTGAAGAAACATTTGAGGTTTATTTGATAACTGATTATTGCAAATGCAATGAACGGAACACATCAAATAACGATATGCGTTCAAATTATTTACACAAAACAAGAAAAGCAATAATTATTGCATTGATAACAAGTGTATTCACTGTAGGATTATGTAATTATGACAGGGTAATTATTACTACACAAAACTGTATAGATAAAGTTACAACAGGAAAGGAGGTAAACCAAAATGGACAACTTAATAAAGCTACACGCTCAAAATCCTCAACCACCCCCGCCACCACCTCAGCAGCCTCCAACACCACCACCAACTAGACTTATTAGAGACGGTGGCGGACAAATAGGAAAGAGGTAAGGCTTTTATGGGAAAAGATGAAATAAGAAGTGAGGCCGATGGAAAAAAGGAAGAACAGCAATTACAGCCACCAACGCCTCCACCAACAAGGTTAGTATTCAGTGAGGAAAAGAAGAAAGACAATTCAGACAAAGATTAAACACTGGAGGAGCATAACTCCTCTGGTGTTTAAATGCATTGGAGGCATTTAGATGGGAGAAGAATCAATTAATCCAAACTTTAAGACCACAGTATTTTTTGGAATGAAACCGCTAATGAAAGACGAGATACTTAATGAATTAGACAATGATCATAGCATTTACTGTACATTCAAACGATATGGTATTATTCACTGTAAACAATACTCATTTATTACAAAAATAACTTTTAGTCCCTACGAAAAAAATTGCGTAGAGGGTGCAAAGAATGAAGAAGAAAAGATTGAAGCATCACATAATATAAAAGCAGTTGAAGATTATTTCAACAGCTGTCAACAAGAGAATGATGAGCCATTCAAAGTTGATTTTGCGGCAAGAAAAGATAATGAGTGTGCATTATATAATCCCAATAGGTTTGACTATAATACTTTACAGGCAAAGCTTAGAGAAATATTTGGATAGACAATGACAGGTTTATATAGACAAGGATAATTACATGGACAAAAAAGTATTAAATACAACTTCCCCTGAAGATATAATAGAATCAATTTCAGATATATGCGGTTGTAATAAAACAGCTGTAAATGATTATTTGAAACACTCAAAACCATATAGAAATACTTTTGCAGGTGATATTAGACTAAATCCCTTTTTTAATAAAATTGGGATTAAGTTTAATAGTAACAATGAATTATTTGAAACAATAAAATTTGATTCATGCATAGTGTCACACCTTACAACAAGGACAGGCTTACCGGATGAATTAGACATATACTGTCTTATAAAAGCTCTGTCAGAAGATACCGACATCAGTAGATTTTTAGCTAGCAAGGGTATAACATTTAAGGAAAACGGACAAGGATTAGTTGTTTATTACAATAACAAAATAGTTGATTGGAATAAATTTAATGACCCAGCAGCTTATAGAATTAAGAAGCGACTAAGAAAACGTGGAAAGTACGTTGATAACTGTATTAATGGCTTCTTATTTAATCATTTAATTTGGGAAGATAGTAATGTAGAGCATATTAAAGAGTGCCCAGAAATCGTTTCAGATATATGCCATGTACTTAATAGGTATGATATCCTTCAAGAATGGAGTAAAATATCTACAACATATACTTTAGGATTTATAGCAGATGTAAAAGATATTATTTTTGATGAACACACAAGATGTGATACAACTAAATCAAAAATATATTTAATCTATAAATATTTAATTTACTATCTTGTGCAAGTTTATCATGGTGAATGGGAGCCAAGGTTTGATAATCCTATAATACGTTTAAAAGATAATCAATCCGTTTGTAAAGAAAATATCATAGGCTTTTATAAAATAGATGAATAACTTACAGGAATAGGAACATTTATCAAAAGACGTATTAAGATTTTATAAATAACCATACCAACATTAACAAAATATACTTAGAAGGAAGAAAAATATGATTAGTATAGATATCTTAAAAATTTATGTCAAAGGAATAGTTGAAAGCATTAAAGAATATACGTCAGAACCTACTATATTAATAAAATGTGATAAGTTAATAGAAAGCATAGAGAATAATAATTTTAGTATCTTTGATTTTTGTATACAAGAAGTAAAAACCTGGTATACAAAGAATATTTCAGAAATCTACAATAATCAATTTGTATACCATAAAGACGTGCATTCAGATAACATTAAGAAGTTAGATTCGATATTATCTGATATTCAGAATAACAAAGAAGAATACATATTACAATTTGGATACAAAACAGTAGAAATTAAGAATAAGGATACTGATTACAGAAAAATATTTATTGTACATGGGCGGGATGACCTTTCAAAAGTGGAAGTTGCAAGATACTTAGAAAAATTAAGCATTGAGCCAATTATATTGCATGAACAGGTAAACAGTGGTGATACAATTATAGAAAAAATTGAAAGATATTCAAATGTACAATTCGGAATTATTTTATACACTCCGTGTGATAAAGGAAGTCTATGTAGTAGCTCTGATTGGAAGTATAGAGCAAGGCAGAATGTGGTTTTTGAACACGGATATTTAATGGGGAAAATAGGTCGTAAAAACGTTTGTGCCCTAGTAAAAGGAGATATCGAGACACCAAATGATATATCAGGGGTTGTATATATACAAATGGATGACAAAGGAGCATGGATACTAGAATTGGCAAGAGAGTTAAAAAATGCTGGCTTTAAATTTGATTTTAATTTGCTGTTATAATATATAAATTGATTAAGAAAATGATTAGGTACACAAAGATTAATCGCAAAAACAAAATAATTGTGGAGCACTATAGAATAGAGGATGTTCTGAAAGGCAGGGAAATACATGAGCATAAAAAAATCTAAATTTATTGTTGATGGTAAACTTACAAAAATACTTGGCGAAAACTATAAAAGTACAGAGCTAGCTTTGAAAGAACTTATTGATAATGCTTGGGATGCTGAAGCAACAATAGTAAAAGTGACTTTACCAACTGAAATGAAAAAGGATAGCATAATAATTATTGAGGATAACGGCATAGGAATGAGTGCTTCAGAAGTTGAAAATGATTATTTAAGAATAGCTCGTGATAGAATCAGCATAAAAGGCAACAAGTCTTTTAAAATGAAGCGAACGATAAAAGGTAGAAAAGGGATAGGTAAATTCGCAGGTTTTGTGACTGCTCATAATATGAGTGTAGAAACCGTACAAAATAAAATTTTGACATCATTCTCTATTAATAAAGATTTAATGATGAAACAGGCAGAAGAACTAGATAAATTTAACTTAGAAATTAGTACTTCTAGTACTACTAAACCAAATGGTACAAAAATCACACTTACTCAACTTGACTTATCACTAGTCTCTCCAACGTCAGATAGATTGAAAGAACTATTGATTTTAGATTATTGGAGGGAAAGTTCATTTGATATTTACATAAATGACGTTATGCTTGAGGTGTCAGACATTGGTGGTGTTCCGTATAAAGATTCTACAGTGATTAAAGAGATTGGTGAGGTGTTATTAGAGTTTAATATAACAGACAAGGATATTACAAATAAACGAGCAGGAATAGCATTAAGAGTTGATGGTAAAATTGTTGGATCTACAAGCTTTTTTGGAATTGATGAAGCAACTGATATACCACAAAAACTATTAAAAAGGATTTACGGCGAAATTGTAGCAGATGGATTAATTGCATATGTAAATGCAGATTGGACTTCTGTTTTATATAACAGTATAGCATATCAAGATATGAGTAATTTTGTTTATAAAAAACTTCATTTAGCCTTAAAAGAAAACTTTGACAAAGAAATCTCACTTATGAGAGCTCGGATGCAGAAAAGAATAAATGAAAAATTAAAGACATTTCCAGAGTATAAGCGAGAATTTGCAAAAATATCGTTAGAGCGCGTGTTAAATGAATTTTATTCTGAACCTGAGTATAAGATTAATAATATAATCAATGTTATGCTTGAAGCGATAGAAAAAGACGAATATTATAGAGTTATAGAAGAAGTAAATAAAACCAAAAGAGGAGACATTATTGAATTATCAGAGGCGTTGAGTAAATTTGGATTGGCAGATATGACTGCAATTTTGGGACAAGCCATTAATCGCATAAAATTTATTGATAGCCTTGATAAACTAATTTTGGACAAAAAAACAACCGAACTACATATACATAAAGTTTTGGAAAAGAATCTATGGATTTTTGGAATGCAATATAATATGGTATCATCTAACGAAACAAATAAAAAAATTATTGATGAGTATTTAGGTAAAAAATATAGAGGCTCAAGGGAGGATAAAAGACCGGATTTATTACTTTGTAATAAATATGGTGGAAATTATTTGCTAATTGAGTTTAAGCGCCCTAATATTAAACTATCTAGAAAGCATGAACTCCAAGCACAAGAATACAGGGATGATATCAAGCCACACTTAACGTCTAATAAAAAAATAGAAATATTATTAATTGGTGGGGATATAAGCGAAGATATTTTAGGCGATGATTCTGCTCCACTTTTAAGCAAAATGACATTTAAGTATATTTGTTCACAAGCACGCGATGAAATAAATTGGTTAATTCAAACTATAAAAAGTAAAATTGTAAGTTCAATTGATTAAATTTTACTTATAATTAATATTATCTTACTGTTAATCAAACTTTGCAGTTAAATATACTGCTTAAAGCTTAGTAATAACATGTGTGAGAAGTTTGAGTTGCTATTACTTATTATAGTATTCTGGAGAATAGCTATTGGGAGGTAAAAGGTAGAGTAATTGAGTTAAGTGAGGTTAATCAATAAAACCTTAAAGAATGGTAGAACAATTAATGAAATGGTAAAATATTGATGTGGTTGTATACTTTGTTTTTAAGGAGAGCCATATGATAAATGTGAGAATAGAAATTGAGATAGAGACTGTAGATTGGGATTCTGGTACTTTTGAAAGGGAGCAAATCCCTCTTAAAACATACAGCTTCGATGTAGTTAATTTTACTACGCAAAATATTGACGATATTTTCATCACTATTATGAAAATTAAAGGAGACGGGGTAAATCTAAGTTATAATGTAACTGCGGATGAAGTTTATGCTTCGTATTCTTTAATATTCAATAGTAAAAATGTATCTGAAAGTGACTTATCTTTAGTTAATGGCATATTAAAGAACATAGAAGAGTATTTTCTGCATCTACCAGAGTATCCTGCTGTTAATAGTAATTATGCATTTGATGAAGAAGTGCCTGAAGAAGGTATTTTAATAATGACTCCTGATGATGGTGTTACGATATATGATTATAGGGAATTTTCTGCTATTTTAGAAGAAGTTAAAGTTAGAAATCATGTTATATCAATAAATGGTTCCCACTTTGAATGTGGGGCTGGCAATGGTGCAGAAGCTGTAATGCTGTTTGTGTGGGGAGCCATTTCATCAGGTGTTACATGGGATGTACTAAAGGCTCTTTTAATAGCAAAGATGCCTGATTTAGATATAAGCAATTTTAAGGTAATTGACAACTTTAAATTTAAATATCTCCGAACTACTGTAGCAAATAGAGTTTGCGTAAATCCTAAAGATTTAATTCTGGTAGGCTTTGACAAAGAGCCAAAAGATAATGATGATATAATGGCGGTTGTATTTAAGCATAAGAAAAAATTGATAAACATTGAGTGCAACAAGGATTATAATATCATAAGACTTGAAATGAGATAATTGAATATAAATTAAACGGATAAAAAAATCGTATGATTAATTAGCTCTAGCACGAATACAAAAAAGGACTAAAAAATATGCTGAGCATGATAGACAAAAGGATTTAAATATTATGTCAATGGATAAACAGAAATTCATAGAATGCTGTGAAATGATTATTAATAGTAACAGGGAAAGGTGCGGTATAGGAACACTTGGAGAAAAGACTCTACATGCAGTTTTGAAGAATTATTTTGAGCCGTACACTGCTAACCACGAAGTTAGAATGGGCAGCTTTGTTGCTGATATAGTTGGCGAAAATGGTATTGTTGAAATCCAAACAGGTAACTTTAACAAGCTGAGAAAAAAGCTGGAGTGTTTTTTGGAGGTGACAACGGTGACAGTTGTTTATCCTATTCCAAGCACAAAATGGATTGTTTGGATTGATGACTCCACTGGAGAGGTTACATATAAACGCAAAAGTCCCAAGAAAGGTTCGCCGTTCGAGGCTTTTTTAGAACTTTATAAAATTAAACCGTTTCTTACCCATGAAAATTTCAGATTATGTATTGTTATGATTGATTTAATAGAATATCGAAAGCTTGATGGTTGGAGCGAAGATAAAAAGAAAGGCTCATCCCGTTATGAGCGCATTCCTGTTGACTTAATTGACGAAATTTACATTGATAATAAATGGGATTTTACAAAACTGATACCACAGGATATGCCGAAGAGTTTTACATCAAAAGATTTTAAGAAATTATCGGCATTGAACCTGAAAAAAGCTCAGACAGCAATGAATGTACTGCAATATATTGGTGTAATCAAGCAGATTGGCAAAGCTGGCAGGTTACATCTATATGAAAAGCAAGCTGATTATGTGACTTTTTGATATGCAAATTGATAGAAGCTTACTTCTTTTTTTAGTATCGAATGACAACAATTGTTTATTATTCATGTTTTTATAATCTTGAAAAGTAGGTGAAAATATGCCCTGTGTTGCTGAATTTGGTATTATAGAAGAATTTGAAAAAAATAAGGATTACTCAACAGAGTACGAACCACAAAAATATAACTGCGTTGCTATTGATGATGATATTTTAAATGATTGGTGGGAGGAACTGACTTTAATTAAGACATACTTTCATTGCTATAGCAGATCAGAGTTTGGACTTGCAAGGTGGGGCGTTACTTTAATCCCTCCTGAATCACTAGAGGCTTTTTATAAAATTATTTCAAAATATGAAAAGTCAATAACATCAGAAGAATTAACTAATTTAATGATTTTGTTAAGGAAGGCAATATTAGAAAATAAATATGTTATACACTATGGCGTTTAGCATATGGGTTGGAGGACAAGCATGAAACATATAGGAACAAAGACTTTAGACACAGAACGATTGATATTGCGCAAATTTTGTTTAAGCGATGCTGATACCATGTTTAAAAATTGGGCAAGGGATGATGAGGTTACTAAATATCTCACTTGGCCTACTCATATGAGTGTGGAGGATTCAAAAATGGTTATTGGTATGTGGATAAAGGATTATGAGTCACCAAAGAATTATCAGTGGTGTATAGAATTAAAGGAGTCAGGTGAGGCAATTGGCAGCATTAGCGTGGTTAATTTAGAAGAGGAAATTGATGCAGTGGAGGTTGGATATTGTATAGGCAGAAAATTTTGGGGACAGGGAATTACATCTGAGGCATTGATGGCTGTAATTAAATTCTTTTTTGAAGAAGTACAGGTAAATAGAATAGAAGCGAGACATGATATAAATAATCCGAGTTCAGGAAGAGTTATGGAAAAGTGTGGTTTGATTAAGGAAGGAGAAAAGCGCCAAGGACATAAAAATAACACAGGACTATGTGATACTGCTTTTTATGGACTTATACGGGATGATTGGAAACAAGCTTATATTTAGGTTAAGTGTTAATAATGCTACAAATAAATTTAAATTAAAGTGAAACAAGTTAAATTTGATATAAAATAATTATCAGAACGGATGTAAAAATTTTACTTTTACATTTCCAATGCTATTTAGTATTAAGAAAGGATAATTTTAGATATGAGGGCTTTTATTACTCTCACTAAAAAGTGATTTATGAAAAACGAAAGATTAGTGAAGCAAATGCAGTTCATTATTGAGGTTGATAAACTGAAAAAGGTGTTCCGTCAGAATATTGTAATAGGAACTATAAGAAATGAGAATGATGCGGAACATTCATGGCATTTGGCTATTATGGCAATGCTTCTGTCTGAGTACTCATCAGAAAAGAATATTGATATATTAAAGGTAATTAAACTGGTTATAGTACATGACCTTGTTGAAATTGATGCAGGAGACACCTTTTGCTATGATGAAAAGGCTCAAGAGGATAAAGCTGAAAGAGAACAAAAGGCAGCTGATAGAATATTTAATATTTTGCCTGATGACCAGGCAGAAGAAATTTTTGCATTGTGGAGAGAGTTTGAAGAGAGAAAAACACCTGAAGCTAAATATGCATCTTGCATGGACAGGCTGCAGCCACTTTTGCTAAACTATAGTACAGAAGGATATACATGGCAGAATCCTGGGGTCACAAGTAAAAAGGTACTCGAGCGAAACAGGTTTTTAGAAGAAAATGCACCTGAGCTTTGGGAATATGCAAAGGAAATCATTGAGGATTCTGTTAAGAGAGGGTTTTTGAGCTTGTAACACTTTACATAATGTGCTAATAAACTGATAATATACTGAATTGATTTTTAATGCTCTGTTAGGAGGTTTTAGTATGTTGTCAGGTACGGATTTTATAAGGCAATCCCTTGAAATACATCTTTTTTTTATTAGAATTATGAAGGAACACTCATTTTTCCTTGAAGTTAGCTTTACACCAAAGGATAGTGATTTTTCTAGTCAAGCGGATAGTTTTAGAAAGAAGTTTGATGCTCTTTTAGCGGAAGTCATTTTTCTATCCAATGGAGTTGTAAGTCCTGAAGTTCTTCAATCCGGAGAAGTAATTACACCATATACTCTAAGTGCTGAGATGGCATCAGCATATTTTACGGGAGTAGATATTCAAACAAAGCTTACAAAGGCAGAAGCTGGACTTATGGGTGAGGCATTCATCAAAGCTAATCCAATGCTTGAACAAAAAGTATTATTACTCAACCAGAAGGCAATAAGTTTAATAACTGCATTAATAAGATTTAAAGCTAATATTTTATCAAATGTTTTATCCTGCAAAATGTTTACCGTAAATTACCCATTGTTAATTGATCACATTATGCGAGAAGCAAAACTATATTTGCACATGATACAAATACTTCAAAGCAGAAAAGAAATTGATGAAGAAATAACGATGTATGAACAAGAATTCTTCTGGAATACCATTATGGCTGAGCATTCTAAATTTATTCGTGGATTGCTTGATCCAACAGAAAATGAGTTGTTCAAGGCTGCAAATAATTTTGGAAATGAATTTGATAAATTGGCAAATAAGGCAAAACAAGCAATGGACAATTCGTTTCTAGGTGACAAGGTAACAAATGATAGCCTACAAGCCACAAAAGAAATCCGCGATTTCAAAGCTGCAGGTACAAAAGGAATACTTGAATGTAAGATTAAGTCTATCATTATACCATTATTAGCAGATCATACCTTACGAGAAGCCAATCACTATTTAAGATTGCTGAAAATAATAAAAAAACAATAACTAAAATATATAAATATTTGGGTGTGGAGGTTAGCTTAAAAGATTTAGGTTCAGCTTAAAAAAAGTTAGTGTACCTCCACGAGACTAATACACACTCACACTTATAATTATAAAAACGAAGGACTAATAAAAAAGCTCGATTTATATTAGTAAGCGAAAAAGGTATTTTTTAGGATATTGCATTATTGAGAGAGTCTTAAGAGAGAAAAACACCTGAGTTAAATTTGCATCATGTATGGACAGGCTGTAGCCACTTTTGCTAAACTATAGTACAGAAGGATATACATGGTAGAATGCTTTAGTCACAAGTAAAAAGATACTTGAACGAAACTGGTTTTTAGAAGAAAATTCACCTGAGCTTTGGGACTATGCAAAGGAAATTATTGAGGCTTCTGTTAAGAGAAGGTTTTTGCGTATGTAATATTTTGCTCAATGTGTGAGAAACAAAAAATAATTTTAAAAGGTGGAGATTGTATATGAAAATTTTATTTCAAGGGCGTGCAAGTTTAAGAATAGTTACTAATGCAGGAACAGTTGCTTATGTTGATCCGTATATGGGAGAAGGCTACGACTTGCCTGCAGATATTATTTTAGTAACTCATCAACATGGTGATC
The DNA here is from genome assembly GCA_023416275.1 of Bacillota bacterium. Taxonomy (GTDB): domain Bacteria; phylum Bacillota; class Clostridia; order Acetivibrionales; family DSM-1351; genus Ruminiclostridium. The sequence goes on from JAEZIB010000030.1 coordinate 16,947, forward strand.
ACAATCAGATTGATTTGCCAAATAAGAAAAGTGATTGTTTGATATACCAGAACTTTGATGCTTTAAAGGATGGAAAGTACATGACTCTTAATTTTAAAGATTTACAAATAGAAGCTGTTCCATCATATAATAAAAATCATAGTAAGGAAGAGTGTGTCGGATATCTTATAACGGCAGAAAATAAGACATTATACATAGCAGGGGATACATCAAAAATACCTGAAATGGAAGAATTAGCTTCAAAAAACATAGATTATGCTTTTTTACCTACTGACGGTTATTTCAATATGGATGTAGAAGAAGCGGCAGAATGTGCAAAGATAATTGCATGTAAGTATTGTATTCCTATACATACCAGCCCTGATCAAATTTATAGTAAAGACACTGCAGAAAAATTTAATGCTGAAAATAGAATTTTAATGGATGTGAACCAAGAGATTGAGGTCTAATTTATATAAGTTTATTTATACTTAAAAACATATAAACGATATTCTGTCAAACGATAGAATGTCGTTTTTTTGATGTAAGAGTGTTTTAAAAGGTTGTGGCATGTTTTTTGGAGATATAGGAATTTATATGTTCAGGAGAGTTAAAAAGTAGCGATAATTTTAACAACAAACAACTTGAAATGTACACTAATAATTACCAAACAAACAGTGTAGTAAAGTCGCAAAATGACGAAAAAAGCCGAGAAAAAGCGCAATAAAATCAAAAATCGACAATTTAATAGAGAAATATACATTTTACAGCCTCTAAAATTTGTGATATTATATAGCTACAGTAAGATAATATTTACCTCCTAGTAAATAATAAACTTACCTGATTGATGTATCTACAGACTGCATAAAAAACCTAGCAACTGGGAAAGTTAATCTGGAAAGTAAAATTTAAAAGGTTTGCAGCAATGTTTGCGCTTATATATGCAGTAAGTTATGTACTTATTAACACAATAAAATTTGAAGTTTCTATGTAGCAAAAGTCGTAGTTATAGTTGCCTAAGCATTTGTAATTTCATTTACAGCATTAATTGCCTACAAAAGCAACAGGTCCTTATGAGAAATCATAAGGACTTGTTGCTTTTAATGTCATTTTATAATAGTATTTATATGAGTTCGATGTGATACAAAACAATTGAGATGGTGTTATAAACTGAATAGAAGGAACAGAAAGAGGTTTGGAAATAGCTTTATACTCTTATTTTATCACGACAGTTTGGTTATTTTAGTTTAAGAAGATAGGATATATGATAGCTTGATTTAAATTATATAAAAATTTATAATTTAGATAAGTCTAAATCTATTATACTGAAAAGAAAAAAGTAATTGTAGTGGTACAAATCACTTATTTGAGGTTAATACATAACAAGTTATAAGCTATTAATTAAATAAAAAACCGCGTATATAGGGAGAAAATGTATGTGCACAAGCTTTGTTCATAGAGGTAATGACATATTAGTTGCGATGAATTTTGATAACAATGGTAGGAAGTATGGAATCAACACGAAGGATCCAAAACAGTTTAATGTATTTGTAAATACTGAAACTGGAAATATTACTTCTTTTGGAGTTAACAGTGATAGCATATTTATTAATCATTTATTGGTTGACTCAAATGGAAAGGGATTATATAAAAGACCTAGTAAATATGTAAATCACACATCGAAGCTTGTAAAAGAAATTCTAAATGGTACAATTCCATCATCTGATATTGGAGATTATCTGGAAAGAGTAGAAATTGTGAATGTTCCTAACTATAGTGTTCATAATATGATTTGTGATAATTACGGTAATGTGTGGGTAACTGAACCAGGTAGAGGAGTAATACATAGTCCTGTTCAGGAGGCAGCCTATTTCACTTTAACTAATTTTTCATTGTGCGATTATAAGGCCACAGGGTTACTGGAGGGTTCTGGTGTTGATAGATACAAAATAACAGAAGATTTGTTATCTAAAACTAAGGATTTAAATGTAAATGATGCGTTTAAAATACTTGAAGCAGCAGTGCAAAAAGATGGTGAATGGATTACTGACTTTTCAATGGTTTATTCTCACCAGGAAAAGACTGTTTATTATTGCTTTGAGCGTGATTTTAATGACATACTTAAATACTCGTTTGTTTAAATATAGGGTTATTTTAGGGAAATAATTATGTCACGGAAAATTATTAATATTGTTCATAATTTGAAAGTGGCTATAGTAATATAATTAAATTAAAGCTATGAGATGAAATAGAGGGCTATATGGATATTAGAAAAGTGAAATTAAGTGATATTGATATGTTAGTGGAAAATCGACTAGAGTTTATAAATTCAATTAGAATAATTGATGATAAAGAAGCGTTTAAAAGACATACAAAAGAATATTTTCAAAAACATATAGAAGACCATTCCATAATTTCTTTTATAGCGTTGGATAATGGAATAATAGTTTCATCATGTATTTTATGCATATACCAGACTTTACCAACTCCTTGCTGTTTGAGTGGAAAGGCAGGACTTTTGTTAAATGTATATACACTTAAGGATTATAGGCGTAATGGACTGGCGTATAATCTGTTATCACGACTTATTGAAGAGGCAAAAGGCTTGGGTATAGGGAAAATACAGTTAGAGTATACAGACGATGGCTATCAGCTATATAAAAAACTGGGATTTGAAGAATTGCACAGAGAGATGGTACTAAAACTATAATAGTTTAATAATTAACCCTGATATAGCATTTACTCTATTTCTCAAATGAAAATCTTGAGCACCGCTGTGTGAAGCTTGATTCATTTATTCTAACAAATTAGCAAGGTCTATTGTGACCTCGAATTTAGACATAAGTGAAACTTATACTAAGGAGAATATTGTGAATAAGAAAAGAAAAACTTATGTGTATCTTATATGCTTTGGAATATTGGCATTACTAACAATTTGTGCTTTTTTCAATGGGCTAGTAGTCAATACACACAAACTAACTACTGATAAATTACATAAAAAGGATTCAATAAGAATAGTATTAATTACTGATTTACATAGCCATATATATGGGAAGAATCAATCAAAACTTGTGTCGCTGATAAAAAAACAAAAGCCTGATATTATAGCATTAGCAGGCGATATAGTAGATGATGTGGCACCAATTGAGGGGGCAAAACAGTTTTTAATAGGTATAAAAGGGCTGGCTCCAACATATTATGTGTCTGGGAACCATGAATATTGGTCTAATGACATAAAAAATATTAAAGCTTTATTAAAAAAATACAATGTAAACGTACTTGAAAATAATTACCAAAGTATAAGTATTAGAAATTCCAATTTAATTATTTGCGGTGTTGATGATCCCGAAGTGATGAGATATGAAAACAATAACTCCAACTATAGAGAGGAAATATATAACTCTTTTTTAGAATTAAAGGATAAGCCTCAATACAAAATACTACTAGCTCATCGACCTGAACTAATAGAACTGTACAAAGAGAGCAGTTTTGATTTGGTATTATCAGGACATGCACATGGTGGCCAGGTTAGGATTCCATTGATACTAAACGGACTTTTAGCTCCGAACCAAGGATGGTTTCCTAAATATGCCGGTGGTAAATACCAGCATGATTCGTTAATACACATAGTAAGCAGGGGACTTTCCTATAACCCTAGATTACCACGTATATTTAATCCTCCAGAAGTAGTTGTTATAGATGTTGAAGGAGAATAATTGATGCTAAATTTCTTCAATTATTTTGGTGACAAACTTCTTTAAGTTTCCAGTACCGATAGATTTTATGTGCGAAAGTCGATTTAATAGGCTAATATAGGCTTTGTTCTATGATTATAGAAATAATATTTCCTAGCTGGTTGTTAGAGATTAAAGTTTATTTACTTAGAATATAAATAGTATCCTAAAATAGCAAAACTAAATTAATATATTTACAAATACTTACAATTGTGATAGAATATGTAAGGATACTATTTTTTACTTCCTGATATTATTTTTTAAAATAGAGATAATAAGATTGTAGACTTATTACCTCTATTTTTCTGTGAATTCTTAGATAGCCATTTAAACTATATTGCTTCATAGTGCAATTCATTAAATTTTATTTTAACCATTAAAAATTATAACGAGGCAAGAAAAGGCACCAACTTATAAGTGGGGGGGACTGCTTTCATTTTCTTGTTTTAAAATTGTAGGTTTCATACTTAATAATTGAGAGTCTTAATATTTTCTTAAATTTAATTCAGAATGTTAAACTTTGGCAAAATTATATGTTATACTATAAAAAATATAGAAGGAAATGGTTGTTCAAAATGTTTTAATAGACTTAGAATAAACAAAATTAATATAGTTACACAAAAAAGTGAAAGTGAATAAGTACTATAAGGAGGATGAGGAAATGTTAAGATTAAGGCCATATAAAAAAAGTGATGCAAAGTACCTGTTAAATTGGATTACTGATGAAAAAGTATTCTCAATGTGGAGTGCAAATAAGTTTCAGTATCCACTGACAGAGGCTCAGCTAGAAAAATATAAAGAGAAATTTGAGAATGATGAAAACGGATGGATAACAACAGCTATAGATGAAAAAGGGACACCAGTGGGCCACTTTTTTATGATAGCGGTTGACTATGCAAAGGGAAGTGTACATATGGGGTTCATTGTTGTAGACCCAGATATTCGTGGAAAGGGTTATGGAAAAGAAATGCTTGAGCTTGCAATTAAATATGCTTTTGAAATATTGAAATTATCACGTATTACATTGAATGTATTTGATACCAACCCTTCTGCTCATAATTGCTATAAAAGAGTTGGTTTTGTTGATGAAAACTATATTGAAAAGAATTTTCCTTATAAAGATGAATTGTGGGGAACTTACTATATGGCAATTGAAAAGTAATTTAAGAGGTAGCTATGAGACGAATGCTTTTTTACTCTTTACCGTACAAATTCCTATATCACAAGCAATTATGGCAACAAGCCATTGATAAGTTTTTCGCAATTATGGACTATAGTGAAAAGGTAAATTAATTTTTCAAATTAGATGTTATTTACTCAATAAAATTTACATTATAGATAGAGTAGATTTTAGGGAGTGATGACATCGTGATAACAAGCGCATTAGCAGACAAAAACGTAGAACAGCATTCAAACAGGTATATACAAAACAAGGCATCAGTTTCCAAGAAAACTGCCTCAAATCAAGCTGCCTCAGCAGTTGATGTGAAGGCCATTACTGAGAAACTTCTATCTAATCCAGATTCCGTATCACGTAATGAATTTATGCGGTTTCAAAGTGTTGTTGGATATAGGCAGGCCATGAATCTGATGGATGAGGGGAAAAGGCGAAAAAGGAAAGAGAGCGTTGATAATACAAAGAAACAGACTAATACTCCTTCAATACAGAAATTGCAACAAAGCAGTGCTATTAAACCCACTGCTGCAAAAAAAACAAATCCAGCTCAAGCTACATCTGTTATTCAAGATGTAATACAAAGCAAAGCAAAAGGTGGATTAAAGGAAGAAAGCACAGTACAGCCTAAAAAAACTCATCAAATACCTGAAAAGGTTATTTCTAAGAGTAAACAAGAAGAGACTAATATTACACCAGACGCTGTCCTAGATACAATGCAGAATGTTATAGATATAGTGGGATTTGTCCCTGGTATCGGTGATATTGCAGATGGAGTTAATACTGGTATATATTTAATAAGAAAAAGATGGATGGATGCAGTGTTTTCTGGAATAGCTTTAATTCCTGCATTGGGTTCTGTTATAGCTACACCTATGAAAGCTATATCAAAGGCTGCAGGAAATATAAAGCTGGTCAAAGAAGCTATTGAGTTATTGTCAAAAACCTTTGGAGGAGTAAAAAAAGTTGCTTCAAAGCTGGATTCCATTTTAATAACCTTTAAAGGTCTTCTTCGCAAGCTGCCTGGAGTAATAGATTCTATTGCAGATAACAGCTTGCTAAAAAAGATATTGCATAATAATGATATTAGAGCAATACGTCTATTTGCAAAAAGCATGAGACTTGGAATTGAGGCACTGTGCAAAAAGGCTGAGGAGATTTTTGCCTTGGTTAAAAAGCCATTTACTAAGAGTGTTCCTGAGATTAAAGCTAAACATGCAGTAAGCAATGCTAAACAGGCACAAAGCGTACTAGACGGAATTGACCCTAAGTACTTTAACAGCAATAGTAGATTTGGGGGAGGCTTCTATGTGGGTTCAGACGGCAAGACAATAGTTGCCGAGCTTGCAGAACATGGGAATACGGCTAAATATGCTATTAGCTATGATTTAAATCTAGGAGGACAAAAGGTTCTAGACTTGACAAAGCCAGATGTTGCAGTTAAATGGAACTTTATTCAGGATATGACATCAACCAGAGAATGTCAGAAAATTGGTGAATTAGCTGAAAAGCAGGGCTATACGGTTATTAAATTTAAATCATATAGAGGAAGCGGAATCAACTATGTAATTTTTGATAACTTTAAAAAGATATTATCAGCCAGAAATGTTACGCCCATTGATTAATTAGATAACTCAGTGCAAGCATATGGTTTTAATAGGGCAAAAATGAGGAGTTTACTTTTGATTTCAAATAAGCTTTTATTTGGCGAAGTTGGGTTGTGTCAATAAAAAAGAGGGAGGTTCATGCAGGTACTTTATCTGAGTTTTGTACCTAGGCATGGAAGAATTATTTCTATGAATAAGAATATTATAGCTGTAAGAGTTAGAAAAGAGGATGCATTGTGTAAACATTGTGGTAAGAAAAAATCCTTTTATTATTTATCAGATTATTCATATGGAGAAAGATTGGTTATGACAAAGGATTTTAGGTGTTATGCATATGCCAATTTTATTGAAGATACGGCCTTTGAAGAGCTGGAGAAATATATCAAATTAATTTTAGAATGTCATAATATTACATTATCCGAAAAATTACTGGCTAAATGTATAAATGACTTATTTGGAATTACGTGCGATGACATTAAAAATCAACCAGTTGATACTGCTAGCAGAGATGATAAGTGTTTGTTCTGCGGAAATAGTGATTTTGGACAGAATGTTTCAGAATCAATTGAAAATATTGAGATGCCAGTTGTAACACATATTGTATGGGACAGGCTTAATGAAGATGAGAAAATTAGTTTAATTAAAAAGGAATTAAAAAAGCAGAATTATATTGCTGAATAGTAACGAATTATTAAAATGTATTTCAAAAAAAACATTGCAATGTATGCAGCATAAAAGGTATATTATTAGTAAACAAATGTTCGGTTTATTAAATGTACAAGGAATGCTATGGAAAAATCACAGATAAAAATTTCAATCAGAAATTTAGTTGAGTTGGTACTACGCTCTGGCGATATTGACAATAGGCTTGTTTCGTCAACTAGAATGTTAGAGGGCACACGTATTCATCAAAGAATTCAGAAAGAAGGCGGCTCAAATTACAGCAAAGAGGTGTTTTTGTCCTTTGATTATGAAATTCAGGGGTTTTCAATAAGGCTAGAAGGCCGAGCAGATGGCATAATTACTGAGCCTGAAGGCATTATTATAGATGAAATAAAATCAACAACAAGACCCCTTGAGTATATAGATGACGATTTCAGCCTATTGCACTGGGCGCAAGCCAAATGCTACGCTTTTATTTATGCTGCACAGAATGAAATGGAGGAAATTTTTGTTCAGTTGACATATTTTCATGTGGATACGGAAGAGAGGATGAATATAAGAAAACAGTTCAGCTTCTCTCAGCTTGAAGCCTTTATGGCCGAATTAATGAATAAATACCTCATTTGGGCAAGTATGCAGGATGAATGGAATACACAAAGAGATATTTCCATCAAAGCCGTGGAATTCCCTTTCGAAATATATAGAAAGGGGCAAAGAGAATTGGCTGTAGCTGTATACAAAACCATAAAGCAGGAGAAAAAGCTCTTTGTACAGGCTCCTACAGGTATAGGAAAGACTATATCCACACTGTTTCCAGCTGTAAAAGCAGTTGGAGAGCAGCATATTTCAAAAATATTTTATTTGACAGCCAAAACAATAACAAGGCAGGTTGCAGAAGAAGCTTTCACAAAAATGAGAGCTAAAGGACTTAGCTTCAGAACAATCACGCTTACCGCAAAGGATAAAATTTGTTTTAATAAAGAAGGAAGCTGTAATCCTGACTTCTGTGAATACGCAAAAGGACATTATAATAGAGTAAATGAAGCTTTAACTGATATTTTACGCGGCACCCAGTTTTTTTCTCGGGAAGTTATAGAAGAATATGCACATAAACACAGTGTATGCCCCTTTGAATTTGCTCTGGACATTTCTTTATGGGCTGATTGTATTATTTGTGATTACAATTATGTGTTTGATCCAAGGGTATACCTCAAAAGATTCTTTTCAAATAATGATGGTGATTACGCTTTTTTGATAGATGAGGCACATAATTTAGTTGACAGGGCAAGAGAAATGTTTTCGGCTCAAATTAATAAAGTAGCTTTTTATGAAGCTAAAAAGCTGATGAAGGACAAGCAGCCAAAGATTGCAAAGCAACTGACAAAAATAAACTCATATATGATAGCACTTAGAAAGCAATGCAAAGAAGATGGCTTTATAGTCAGCAGGGACCAATTAACCGAATTATATAAATTATTAAACAATTTTATCCGTGATTCAGAAGAGTGGATACTGAGAAATCAGAGCAATAACATAGAGGGTTTTGACCAAGTATTAGAAGTATATTTCAATGCAATTTCCTTTATTAAAATAGCAGAATTATATGATGAAAGATATGTGACATTTATTGATACATATTCTAGTGATGTACGTGTAAAGCTCTTTTGCATTGACCCATCCTATCTATTGGCAGAAGCTGTTAAGAGAGGGAAAACAGCTGTGTTTTTTTCTGCAACCCTGACACCTCTTAGCTATTTTATGGAGGTTTTGGGTGGTGATAAGGAGGACTATAATATTAATCTGACATCACCTTTTGACAATAAAAAGCTGTGTCTGCTAGTAGAGGACAAAATTTCAACTAAATACAGAAATAGAGAAAATAGTTATGACAAAATAGCGGATATTGTTAAAGCAGCAATTGAAAAAAAGCAGGGAAACTATATGGTTTACTTTCCTTCTTACAAATATATGAACGAAGTATACACAAGATTTTCCGAAAGTTATCCTGATATCGAAACCTCGCTTCAACAAAGCTCAATGTCTGAAGAGGAGCGAGAGGAATTTCTTAATAGATTTGTTTCAAATACAGAGCAGAGCTTTGTATGCTTTTGTGTTTTAGGCGGTATTTTCTCAGAGGGTATTGACTTAAAAGGTGATAGGCTGATTGGAGCAATTATAGTTGGTGTGGGTCTTCCGCAGGTTAGTGCTGAACAGAACATTATTATGAATTATTTTCAGCAAAAAAATGGTATGGGCTATGAAAATGCATATATGTTTCCCGGCATGAACAAGGTACTGCAAGCAGCTGGCAGAGTTATTCGTTCTGAAAACGACACTGGCATGGTTCTGCTTGTTGACGAAAGATTTTCTCATAATGAGTATAAGTGCCTGTTTCCAAAGCATTGGGAACACAATATGCGTGTAAAAAGCTTGCTGGATATGGAAAAGAAGCTGGAAGAGTTTTGGGAGGCGACAACTTAGTATTATCAATTATATTATATAGTGTGTTATACTATTGTAAATAGTCACGATACTAATACAAGGACGGATAATTTTTGGATTTCTTCGAAACAATTAAAAATAAACACAATATAAAACTAAATGCACAGCAGAAAAAAGCCGTTTCACACATAGAAGGACCAGCTTTGGTGCTTGCAGGACCAGGTTCTGGAAAGACTACTGTTATAACTGCAAGAGCTGCCTTTTTAATTCAAAATGCGGGTGTTAAACCTGATAATATATTAACCTTGACCTTCAATAAAGCCGCTCAACTGGAAATGGAAAGACGGTTTCAAAGGATTTATGGCAATGAAATTAATGGCAAGATTCATTTTGCAACACTGCATAGCTTCTGCAATAATGTTGTCAGGAAATATGAGCAAATGAAGGGTCAGAGGCTAAAACGTATTGAGGGAAATGATAGTGACATTAATAAAAAGCAATTGCTGAAGACGCTATATTTGGAAATTAATAATTCAAAAATAAATGATGATGAGCTTGAAAGTCTTATAAATGAAATTGGCTTTGTGAAAAATAAAATGATTAAAAGCTTAGATGGGGGTACATTCTCCACGAAAAAATTTATTCAGGTTTACAAAGCATATGAGGAGTATAAGAGAAACAATTTATATATAGATTTTGATGACATGCTCACCTATGCATATAGCATATTGGTAAAATGTCCTGAAATATTGAATTATTATAAAAATAAGTATACGTATATACAAGTAGATGAAGGACAGGATTTATCTAAAATACAGTTTGAGGTATTAAATCTATTAATAAAAGGCTACAATAACTTCTTTATTGTAGCTGATGACGATCAGTCTATTTATGGTTTTAGAGGTGCAGAGCCTCAGTATATTCTTGATATTAAGCAGCAATTTAACAATTGCAGTGTTTTTAATTTGGAAACAAATTACCGTTCAACTAAAAATATAGTTGAGCTAAGCAGTAAATTTATAAAACTTAATAAAAATAGATTTGATAAAAACCACACAACTTTAAATAACGAAAAATGTGATCCAATTATCATAAATTGTAAAAATGAACAAGAACAATTAGAGATTGTAATAGAAAAAATAAAAGAAACACTATCACGTAGGGAAGATAAGGAAATTGCAATACTATACAGAAATAACTTATCCTCAATATTAATTGCAGATGCTTTGCTTAGACAACAAGTACCCTTTAAAATCAGGCAGAATAGTTTGTTTTTCTTTAAACATTGGCTGGTAAAGGATGTTGTTGCCTTTTTGATGTTTGCCCTTGATCAGCACGATAAAGAAGCATTTTCAAAGATTTACTTCAGAATGAATAGGTACATATCAAAAGCTATGATAGAATGTTTTTTTAACACTGACAATTCAGGTAAATCTGTAATTGAATGCATTATTAATAATGCAGAATTAAAACAATTTCAGATTAGTGCCCTTCAGTCGTTAAAGGTAGAGTTTGATTGTTTGTCAAAAATGAAGCCTTGGGAAGCACTGGAATATATTAAAAATGATTTTAATTATTTGGAAAGTGTTAAGGGATATTGCGAACTTGTGGGCTTGTCCTTTGAGTATTTGAATAGGGTATTTGGAATTTTACAGGGATTATCTATTGGCTGCCAAACAATAGCATCCTTTTTAGTTAGATTGCAGGAATTAGAACAAGTATTTGATGGAACACTAACTATAGAGGCTAACAAGAAAAGTTCTATAACTCTTAGTACATTACATTCATCAAAAGGCTTGGAATATGATTGCGTGTTTATGATTGATTTAATAAATAGTGAAATTCCTGGCGAAAAAGCTTTAGAACAAAATTCTGATAGCAAAAACAAAGCTATACTGGAAGAGGAAAGAAGACTTTTTTATGTTGGAATGACCAGGGCAAGAAACACACTTTATTTGATATATCCCATGTACATTAATGATGAAAAAGCACAGAGGTCTATATTTATAAATGAGGTTTTATATTTTATCAAAAAGGACATAATAGATGGTATTGGAGAAGGTACTATTGTTTCGCATACAAGATTTGGAAGAGGAGTAGTTTCTGAAATAAATGAAAGCTCTGCTGAGAATCAGACAATAAAAATCAAGTTCTTTAGTGGTGAGTACAAGACTTTCAACTTACAGATATGTTTAGAAAATAAGCTGCTGAGTTTTGACTAGTTCAAAACTTAAGTTTGTGATATTGCTCTAGAAAAAAGTTCATTTTAAGGTTGTACAAAAACAATCCATTTGTTATTATAGGATAGATTAATTGTGAAGCTATTTGTTTTTAACTAACAACAAAAAGTAGTATCGTTTCAAATGACATTATATTACAACAATGCATTAGTTTTTATTTATCACTGATATTGTTTTGAGTATTTGAAAGGAAATGATTTTAGAATGATTGAAAAGTATTACCCTGATTTATACTTTGACAGCATAAGACACGTTGATCTTGAAAGTCTCAAAAATAGAGGCATTCAAGGTTTAATTCTAGATATTGACAATACTCTAGTTCCTATGCACGCTAAAGACGCTGACGAGAATGCAATTTCTTGGATAGCAGAACTTAAAGACAAGGGGTTCAAAGTATGCATATTGTCAAATGCGTCTGAAAAGCGTGTTATCAGGTTCAATAAAGATATTGCAGTAACGGCTATTCACAGGGCATATAAACCGGCAGGTAAGGCGTTTTTAAATGCAGCTAAGGTTATGGGGTTAGAGCCTGAGAACATTGCTGTAATTGGAGATCAGGTGTTTACTGATATTGTTGGAGGAAATAAAGTCAATATGCTTACAGTGCTTGTTAAGCCTATTGACAATAAAGAAATTTTATTTGTACGATTTAAAAGAATACTAGAAAAACGTATTATCCAAAGTTTTGCTGAAAATTTAGAGGACAAAATTCGCAAGAGAATGGAATGGAAGAAAAATAGATTAAAACTTGAAAAAAGTAGATTTAAGGGGTAATTTCTTGCAATAGTAGACTTGTATACAAATTCAACTACGCTTAATCAAAAACAGGGGGCATACTATGGAGGTTGTAAATGTTGTTAATGGTAAAACAGAACTATATGGTGTATTAGGAGATCCGATAGAGCACACAAAATCGCCATTTATTCATAATACACTATTCAAGCAGTTTAATATTAATGCTATTTACATTCCTATACATGTAAATGAGGTCTGCTTGGAGAATGCTATTAACGGCTTAAAAGCACAGAATATAAGTGGATTTAATGTCACAGTCCCACATAAGAAGTCAATTATAAAATATTTAGATGATATTTCTAATGATGCATTATTAATGGGTGCAGTCAATACTGTAAAAAATATTCAAGGCAAGCTAAAAGGTTATAACACTGATGCTGAAGGTTTTGTTCGGGACTTTAAGGACGGTCTAGATACAAATTTTAAGGACAAAAGAGTAATGTTATTTGGAGCTGGTGGGACTGCTAGAGCCTTGGCTGTCAAATTGGCATCAGAAGGCATTGAACACTTGACTTTGGTAAATCGAACCGAGCAAAATGCAAAAAATATCACGGAACTTGTAAAGAATAACTATGGTAGCATTGTAAGCTATATTTTACCTGATTCTCCAATGCTATTTGATCAAATGTCACAAAGTCATATTATTATTAATACTACTCCTTCTGGAATGAGTACATATTTAGATTCTACACCATTTAATATTGACTATGTTTTTGACAAAAATCAGGTAGTGTACGATGTAGTATATAGCCCTGAAAAAACGAAATTTTTACTACAGGCAGAAAGTTATGGTTGTAAAACTAGGAATGGTTTTGGTATGCTTATAAATCAAGGGGTTTCGGCTTTTGAAATTTGGACTGGGAAATTAGTATCAAGGCAGATGGCTATAGAATTACTAAATAATATTATCAAAATGAAGGATTTTCCAAAGTAATAACGAATAATAATAAGGTCATTAATATGTAATGTATTGTCATATTATTTGTGTTTTAGGAGGGGTGAAATGATAGTAATTAAGAATTATATGGAAGAAGTAGTGCTGAATTTAATGGATGACGTGCTAGATGACATTAATATGTGTAAGTGTGAAGCCTGTGTTATGGACATTGCAGCTTTAGCTTTAAATGATTTGCCACCAAAATATATTGCTACTGAAAAGGGAGAGTTGTACTCAAAGGTAAATTCTCTGAAGAATCAGTTTGAGGTTGATGTTATTGCTGCTCTTACAAAAGCCGCTGTTTTAGTAAAAAGATCTCCTAGACATAAATAATTTTCTTAGATATTGTTTTTAATCTTAGAGAATATTATCCAGTGCCGATATAGGATTTAATTTATGAATTTCATGTGTCAGTTACAAGTAATAAAGAGTAACTTTTGCTTGTAACTGACTTTTTGGATTAAATTGTGTTTTACATAAAAGTCTACCTGTAATCAAAATCATCAATGATTTGTCACATAGATAATATTCATATCAATTTAACTCACTCAATTCATGCAATTTTCTAGCTCAACTATCTATTAGTTTAAAACTACCAAATTTTCTACTGCGAAGTTAGGGGTTATTTATCTTAATACTCATTTTTTATGGTTTATCTACTCCGGTGCCCTTGGTGTCAGTCTCTGAGTTGGACGGATTTTTCTTTTTAGTAGGTGATTTCTTTGTGCTTTTTGAGGGTTGCGTATCCTCAGAATCTTTATCAGGAACAAATAATTCTGAAGGAGTTGAAATTCCACGTTCTGAATAAAAATAAAGAGGAACTATATTTTCAGAAGGCTCTGAATTTTTAGTATCTATATTAATAAAATTACCATTGTAAACGTAATACCATCCTCCACTTATTAGTTTATCTTCTCCGTCTAACCTAAAAGAATTGAAAGTATCAGCTTTAATATTTATTACTCCTGTTGTTAATTTAAGAGCATCAGTTAAGGTCATATTTGTTATAATATTTTGAAAAGCGTAGTTTATTACAGAATTAAATTTTTGAAAATTCTGTATATTTAGTTTTTGACTTATAAAAGCCTTAATGAATTTAACTTGCATTTCAGTTCTTTTAATATCACTGCCATCATAAAATTCTTTTAATTCCTTCAATTCTTGAGCTGAATACAGCTTAGTGGCAGGTTTTCTAAATCTAAGCAGTTGTTCAACCTTATCGCCGTCTAAGTGCTGATATCCTTTGTCCAGGTCAATATATAAATCCTGTTCGGGATCATTGTATCTTAAATTTGCTGGGACATCAAAGTCTACACCGCCTAGCATATCTGTTATTCCTTTTATGCAAGATATATCTATATGAACATAATAATTAATTTTTATACCTGTCAAATTGGATACGATTTCTGAAGCATACATAGCACCCTCGTGATCACGTCCGCCTGCAGCGTATGCTGAATTAATTTTTGGAACATTGCTGTGCTTGATTTTAACCTTTGTATCCCTTGGAATAGTAACAATACTAATTTGATTAGTAGAAGGATTATAATTAGCTACAAGCATTACGTCAGTATTACCGCTTGATTGATCTCCTACTAGTAAAAGAAAATTCATAGGCTCTTTGCTGCCAGTGGAATTTAGACCTGATAACATACCATTAAACGGGGTGTTTCCAGTGTTAGGTTCTAATGTGTTTATATAAAATAAAAATATTGTTCCAAGTACAAAAAGAAAGATTCCTAATAATATACTAGTTATGTAAGTAAATTTTCTTGTGTTCATTTTATTTATCCTCATTGAAAAAAAATTTATTAAAATCATATCATAGAATTATAACATATAAAGTATTCAATAAAAATATTATATGTTACTTTTTATTAAAAACTTAATAAATTTGAAATTGAACTTGCATTATTATAGTACTTGCAAATTTTCATATACCTATGCATTAAATGATATTATTGACTTTATTTTGCCTGTAACATAATATGTTTTGGAATCATATTATATTTTAAAGGTATATAGCTCGCTAAGGGGGCATTAAGATTGAATTATAAAGAAATAGATATACTAAAAGGCGTTTTCTCAAATATGCTCAAAAATCAATATACTTTGAGAAGCATTGAACTTGGAATAAATGGTAAGTTAATTGCTATTGGATATAACCCCTATTGGACCAGCCAGCTTGATTCTAAAATAGAAAAATTAGAATTGAGTTTCTTAAACTCCAGAGGAATAATGGTTCCATTAATACTAAAAAATGTAGTTGATTTTGAAATATATCCCAAAGAAGGTAGAAGAAATAAGAAATATAGAATAAATACAATTGAATTAATGATTTTATCTGCTTATGTTAATCCAAAGAATCAAAAGGATATATATGACAGAGTTAAATTTGAAATTATTTATGATGATTGAGAGTGGGGGAAATTGTAGTTTCTAGCGTTTTTTCATAGTTTACAAATAGCTGAATACGTATTAAAATGTAGAGCGACATAAAAAATGATAGAATTAATGTAGAACATTGTATTAATAAACAGTATGTGTGTGGAGGGCTCTAATGTTTAGTAATTTATTTACATATGATGCAAGTATTAAAATATTTTTGGATACATTATTAATTTCTATTCCAGAAGTATTTTTTTGGGTGATATTTACATTAATTCTTGTTGGAGAATTTGAGTATTGGAGAGAACCTGAATGTAAGAGACTTATTAATAAATTTGATTATGTTAGGGTGTTTTTGCCCACTGTTGTAGTGGCTTTAATAATAAATATTACTGAGTATATTGGTTTAAGTTCATATTTAGTCCAACTTATATCTATTGCCAGTTTTTATATCCTTGTAGTTTTTACTAATGATGTTTTTGATGATGCAAGTGCTTTAAAGTGGATGTCTAGGGCTTTCGTATTTATGATATTAGGATTTCTTATTACTCGAATCTTAAATATTTTATTTATTTCACTCGTAACACATGTATCCAATATAACCATTGAACAAGTAAACAGAGACTTTTTATTAAGCTTTGCAATATCATTACCTATTAGAGTAATTCAATATATCTTGCTTCTGTACTTTGTAATTAGAAAGCGTACCTTACTAAAAGGACGATGGCTAAAGCATATATTAACATATCCAGTATTATCTTTATTATTCTTTATAGTTGTAATATTCAATATTTTATTTTTGAAAATAATTTATGAAACTGTTACCAACTACTATATATTAGAAGTAATGCCAGATAATTCAATCTTAATTTTATTAATTATAGTTATTTTATCTCCAGTTATAAATATATTAGGTTTTTTGATTGGTTGCTACTATATGAAAAATAGGGAGACTAAGGAAAAGAGCATTGAAGTTGAAAAGCTTGATAATTTATCTCAAAATATTAAATTATATATAAATAATGGAAATTATGACAACATTTTATGGAAGCTTAATGGGATTAGCATTGAAGTTGATAATATTGCTAAGAGCATTTATGATAAGGACAAGCCTTGAAAAAAAATTAACATAAAAGTCACAATAAGCGGTTGTTGATAATCTAGATTTATCGTATTATAATTTAATATAGTGTTTTTTATAGTAGAATGGAACATAATTTTATTGACATAAATATTTTTGTATAATTAGTAGAACGGAGGAAAATAAATGCCAATTACAGATTTTTTATCGCGTAATTCAGAAATGTACGGAAATGAAACATGTTTAACTGAGATTAATTTAGATTTACAGGATAGCCATAATGTTATCTGGCGAGAATTTGAACTTATTGAAAACAATCCTGCAGGTGAATACAGAAGAGAAATGACATGGCGCGTATTTGATGAAAAAGCAAATAGGTTTGCAAATCTATTACTTAAAAGAGGAATTAAAAAAGGTGACAAGGTTGCTATTCTTCTTATGAATTGCCTCGAGTGGCTTCCTATCTATTTTGGAATACTTAAGACAGGTGCTATCGCTGTACCATTAAATTTTCGATATACAGCTGATGAAATAAAATATTGTTTAGGCTTATCAGATACTATTGCACTTATTTTTGGGCCTGAGTTTATTGGTCGATTAGAAACAATTTACGACCAAATACCTGAAGTAAAGACACTCTTCTTTGCAGGAGAAGGACGTCCTTCTTTCGCTGAAAGCTATGATAGGCTAGCTGCAAATTGTTCATCTGAAAATCCAGGCATAAAGATAACTGATGAAGACGATGGTGTTATTTATTTTTCATCGGGAACTACGGGATTTCCTAAAGCAATATTACATACACATGGGAGTTTGATGTCTGCCTGTTATACAGAGCAAAATCACCATGGTCAGACTAGAGAAGATAATTTCTTGTGTATACCTCCTCTTTATCATACAGGTGCAAAAATGCATTGGTTTGGGAGCTTTCTGGCAGGAAGCAAGGCAGTTTTGCTTCGTGGAATCAAGCCTGAATGGGTACTGAAAACAGTTTCGGAGGAAAAAATCACTATTGTTTGGCTGTTAGTTCCATGGGCTCAGGATATATTAGATGCTATTGAGAGCGGCGAAGTAAAGTTGGAGGATTATAATCTCTCTCAGTGGAGACTGATGCATATTGGTGCTCAGCCTGTTCCGCCAAGCTTAATAAATCGCTGGAAGAAGTACTTTCCTCATCATCAATATGATACAAATTATGGACTTAGTGAATCTATTGGTCCTGGTTGTGTACATTTAGGTACTGAAAACATCCATAAAGTAGGTGCTATTGGGATACCAGGGTATCAATGGGAGGTAAAGATTGTTGATGAAAACAGAGTGCCTGTTGTGCAGGGACAAGTTGGAGAACTAGCGGTAAAGGGTCCTGGTGTTATGAAATGTTACTATAATGACCCAGAAGCAACAGAAGCGGTGTTAAGGGATGGATGGCTATTTACCGGGGATATGGCTATGATGGATGAAGATGGTTTTATCTATTTGGTTGATAGAAAAAAAGATGTTATTATTAGCGGTGGAGAGAATATATATCCTGTACAGATTGAGGACTTTCTCAGAACAAACAATAAAATTAAGGACGCGGCAGTTATTGGCTTGCCTGATAAGCGTCTTGGAGAAATAACAGCTGCTATTATAGAATTGAAATCTGGTTGTGAATGTTCTGAACAAGAGATTGATTCTTTTTGTTCACCAATGCCTCGATATAAACGTCCAAGAAAGATTATTTTTGATATAATTCCACGAAATCCTACCGGAAAGATTGAGAAGCCTCGATTGCGAGAGAAATACGGTGTGGCCAGTTTAGTGGCAGATCAAAATGAAATATAGATATATGTATTAATGTTATGGATAAATATTAAAAATATAAAGAGGCAAGAAAAATTCCTCCACTTCTATAAGTGGAGGGTACCACTTTAGTTTTCAGACGGTGAGAATATCTCCCGCCCAGCTTACACGCCGCTGATGTAATTAAATTTTTCTACAATCGAAAAATTTAATTTTGAATCTAGGCGTTATAAATAAACATAATCGTGATGGAGGAATTTAAATGAAAAAACTCATGCTTGGTAATGAAGCAGTAGCAAGAGGTGCATACGAAGCAGGCTGCACAGTTGCTTCTGCATATCCGGGAACGCCTAGTACAGAGATAACAGAAGCTATTGCTAAACAATATGATGAAATATATTCTGAGTGGGCACCAAATGAAAAGGTAGCCATGGAAGTTGCTATAGGAGCATCTTTTGGAGGAGCTCGTGCAATATGTGCTATGAAGCACGTTGGACTTAATGTTGCAGCAGATCCGTTATTCACTGTCTCATACACTGGTGTAAATGGTGGTTTGGTTATAATGGTAGCTGATGACCCTGGAATGCATAGTTCACAGAATGAACAAGATAGCAGAAATTATGCTAGAGCTTCTAAAGTTCCTATGTTAGAGCCATCAAATAGTCAGGAATGTAAGGAGTTTGTAAAAGAAGCCTTTTCTATTAGTGAGCAATTTGACACTCCTGTAATTGTTCGTCTTTCAACAAGAGTAGCACATTCACAAAGTGTTGTTGAATTAAATGATAAGGAAGATTATAAGCTCAAGGAATATATTAAAGATGCAAGTAAATATGTTATGATGCCTGCAATGGCAAGAAAAAGACATGTTGTTGTTGAAAAGAGAATGGCTGACTTGAGAGCTTTTTCTGATATAAGTGAATTAAACAGAGTTGAAATGGACAGCAGTAGTATCGGTGTTATTACAAGTGGTATTGCGTATCAATATGTAAAGGAAGCTATGCCAAATGCTTCAGTTCTTAAGCTGGGTATGGTTTATCCTATACCAGAAAAGCTTATTGCTGATTTTGCTGGTAAGGTAAAAACTCTTTATATTGTTGAAGAATTGGAACCGTTTTTTGAAGACCAAATTTTAAAGATGGGTATAAAGGTTATTGGAAAGGAAAAACTTCCAGCTTTAGGTGAACTGAGCAGCCAGATTATTGCTGAGAGATTATTAGGTAAATCAATTGAAAATACTGAAACTTCATCACAGCCTGTACCTGTCAGACCACCTGTTATGTGTCCTGGATGCCCGCATAGAGGTATGTTCTATGTTCTTAAAAAACTCAAGCTAAATGTTAGCGGAGATATTGGCTGTTATACACTTGGAGCATTGGCACCAAATGAAAGTATTGACACATGTGTCTGCATGGGTGCAAGTATTGGTGTGGCTCACGGTATGGAAAAGGCACGTGGTACTGAATTTGGTAAGAAAACAGTTGCTATTCTTGGTGATTCTACATTTATACACTCTGGTATTACAGGCTTAATAGATATCGTGTACAACAAGGGAAATTCAACAGTACTTATACTTGATAATTCAATTACAGGTATGACAGGACATCAGCAAAATCCTACTACTGGCTTTACAATCAAGGGAGAACCTACTAAGCAGGTTGATTTGGAGATGCTTTGTAAGGCAGTGGGAATTGATAGAGTTACAGTAGTTGATCCTTTTGATATAAAAGCGTTTGAAAAGGTAGTTAAAACTGAGACTCAGATTGATGAACCTTCAGTAATTATATCTCAAAGACCATGTGCTTTGCTGAAGAATGTCAAATATGAGGGTGTTCAAACAATAAATCAAGATAAATGTAAAACGTGCAGAATGTGTATGAAAATGGGATGTCCAGCAATAGTTGATAAAGGTGAACATTTGGAAATAGATCCTGCTCTTTGTGTTGGATGTATGCTTTGTACAAAGGTTTGTGGTTTTGGTGCAATTGAAAAAGCTTAAAAGCTTGAAAAGCTAGTTTGTACTAACATGGTGTATTTTCAAGCTACAAAAACCACAAGTGGTTTTTGACGGTGTTGATAGATTAGTGCAAACATGGTGCATTTTCGAGCTAGCAAAAACCACAAGTGGCTTTTGCCAGTTTTGATGGATTTGTGGAAACATGGTTCTTTTTCAAGTTACAAAAAAGCATAAGAGGTTTTTGCCGGTATGTGGATGGGTTTATACTAACATTGTGATTTTTCAAGCCACAAAAACCCAAATGTTTTTTGACAGGATTGATGGATTTTGCGAAAATAGTGCGTAATTTTCCCCAAATGGGGCGTGGGAGGTTATCAAACTCGAAAATATAATTTGTACAGACATGGTGCATTTTCGAGTTCCAAAAACCACAAGTGGTTTTTGCTGGTGTGTGGATGTATGCAGTAAAAAGATGCGTACATCTGCGAAGCAGAGGTATTCCACCGATAGTTTTATTATTTTTGTGCCGATAGTTGGTGTGGGAGGTTATTATGGAAAAATTAAATATATTAATTGTTGGAGTTGGTGGTCAAGGTACACTTCTTTCTAGTAGAATACTAGGTAACGTTGCATTGAAATTAAATTTTGATGTTAAGGTTTCAGAAGTTCATGGTATGTCACAGAGAGGCGGAAGTGTTGTAACCTATGTTAAATTTAGTGATAAAGTATATTCTCCATTAATTGAAAAAGGAGAGGCTGACATCATTCTAGCATTTGAAAAGCTAGAGGCTCTAAGATGTATTGACTGTTTAAGAAAAGATGGTAAAATGATAATAAATGAACAGCAAATAGATCCTATGCCTGTTATAATTGGCAAAGCAAAATATCCTGAAAATATTATAGATACTCTTAAAGAAAATAACAAAATATACTCTTTAGATGCGCTTAAGATTGCTCGTGAATGCGGTAATATAAAGGCTGTCAATATTGTACTTATAGGTGTTTTGGCAAAATTGACTGGAATAAATAAGGAAATTTTTGTTGAAGCAATTCGTGAAGTAGTGCCTGCAAAGTTTTTAGAAATAAATTTAAAAGCTTTTGAAGAAGGTTATAATTATCATAATTAGGATTATGAAAAGATAGACTTAATATTATAGTTAATTCAAATGTGTTAATTAGAAAAGGTTAAATGTACTTGAATAAACATGCATTGTTGGCTTGTCAGCTTTGCGTTGTTTTGGCCTATTGCTTTTGTGTGGGGCTCATTTTATGCAGTAAACCCTGAAAGCCATTCCAAGGTGGGATGTTTGGCAAATATATAAATATTAAAACATTCAATTCTTTGGGGGATTTTTGCTTGAAAGTCTTTTGTTCAACTTCGAAAATAATAGCATACCTCTGCGAAGTAGAGGTTCTCCACTGAAGTCTTTACAAAAATTTTGTGCCCAAATGTGGCGTGGGAGGTTATTATGTCTTTTTGGAATGAAAAGTATGAATGTATGTCCAGAGACGAAATGAGAAAAGTGCAGTCAGAGAGACTCATTAAGACAGTAAACAGGGTATATAGCAATGTGCCTACTTACAGAAAAAAGATGGATGAAAAAGGTATGCTGCCGGGAGATATCAAGTCAGTGGATGATTTGAAACATTTACCTTTTACATACAAGCAGGATTTAAGGGATACTTATCCTTTTGGACTATTTTCAGTACCAATGAGTGAGATTGTTAGAGTTCATGCTTCTTCTGGAACAACAGGTAAGAAAACAGTTGTTGGCTATACTAAAGAGGATCTTGAAGTTTGGTCAGAGGTTATTGCTAGAACATTCACAGGTGCTGGTCTTACCAGAGAATCATTCTTGCAGGTTTCTTATGGATATGGTTTGTTTACTGGAGGACTTGGTGCTCATTATGGCGGTGAGAAGGTGGGAGCGACCGTTATTCCTACATCTTCAGGTAATACAAAGCTTCAGTTGTCACTAATGCAGGACTTCGGAACAACGCATATTGCTTGTACACCTTCATATGCTTTATATCTTGCTGAGGAAATGGAAGAAATGGGTATAAAGAGAAGCGATTTAAAGCTTCAAGCTGGTATTTTTGGTGCTGAACCTTGGTCTGAGAGTATGAGAAGAGAAATTGAAGATAGACTAAAAATTAAAGCGATTGACATATATGGTTTGAGTGAAGTAATTGGACCTGGTGTTGCATGTGAATGTGAATTCCAGAATGGTATGCATATTCCTGAGGATCATTTTATACCTGAAATAATTGATCCAGAAACAGAAGAGGTTCTACCTGAAGGTTCAAAGGGTGAAATAGTATTCACAACTGTAACTAAAGAAGGCTTGCCGCTAATCAGATACAGAACAAAAGACCTTTCTTCATTAAACTACGAACGCTGTGAATGTGGTCGTACAGAGGTTAGAATGAGTAAGGTTACTGGCAGAACTGATGATATGCTTATAATTAGAGGGGTAAATGTATTTCCTTCTCAAGTTGAAAGTGTACTTCTTTCAATTGGAGAAACTGCACCCCATTATATGCTGGTAGTAGATAGAAAAGATAATTTAGACACGCTTGAGATACAGGTTGAGCTCTCAACAAATCTGTTTTCTGATGAAGTAAAAAAACTAGAGGATATAGAAAGAAAGATTACAAGAGAAGTTCAGAGTACATTAGGAATTGGAGCAAAGGTTAGACTGGTAGAACCTAAATCTATTCAACGTAGCGAAGGTAAAGCAAAGAGGGTAATAGACAAAAGAGTGCTTTAAAAAACGTGTAATGTAACACAAATAAAGGAGGCCATAATCATGCTTGTACAACAAATTTCTGTTTTTTTAGAAAACAAATCAGGACGTTTGGCAGAAGTGACTAGGGCATTAGCTAACAACAATATAGATATATGTGCATTGTCAATAGCTGATACTACAGATTTTGGTATTCTCAGACTCATTGTTAACAAGCCTAAGGACGCTGAAAAAGCATTGAGTGATAACGGGTTTACAGTTAGCTGCACTGATGTGGTTGCAATTGCCGTTGAGGATAAGCCAGGAGGATTGGCGTATGTATTGGAAATATTGCAGGGCAACGCAATTAGTATAGAATATATGTATGCTTTTGTTGGTAAGTCCGGCAATGAAGCCTTTGTTATTTTGAGAGTTGAAAATCCTGAAGAAGCATTAAGAACTCTTACAAACTGTGATATTAATATTATTCCTAGTGAAAAAATATATTGTAACGTAAAATAACTAGCTCAACTTTCCATTGATAAGTTTAACACCTACGATTTTTAACTGGAAAAGTTGAGTAACTAATATAAAACATCACCCTTAAAAGGCTATATTTGATTTTTTAAACTAAATAAATTAGTTATTAAGACTATTTTTGAGATGCTGCAATGTAAATTTATTTATGTTGTAGCATTTTTTATTGAGCTTACTGATGATATAATAACAATATAAGGAGTAAAAATAAAAATATGTAAATGGAGGTATAAAAATGAAGTTTAAAACTATATTTACAAGTTTTTTTATTACTACAATGCTTCTTCTTGGATGCATGTCATTTACTATAAATGCTGCCACTAATGAAGAAGATGTGGTTGGAGACGTGTATGAAGATGAAAATTACATGGTGGGGGATGTTAACAGAGACAATGCAATTGATTCGCTTGATTACGCTTTAATGAAAATGGTTCTACTTAAAGCGGTTGACTCTTTCCCTTATGAAGGAAAAACTACTGTTAGGTTGGAAGATGTAAATTTCGATAATGAATTCGATGCTCTTGATTTAGCAACTATGAAAAAATATCTTTTGGGCATAATAACAAGCTTTGAGCCAAGTACGAATTTGTTTGAATTCAAGATTAAAACAGAATCTGAAAACGAGGTGTATTATTTTCCGATAAAATCTATCTCCATACCTCTAAACATAGTAGTTGATTGGGGAGATGGCACTAGTGGAAAAATAACAGAGTATTATAATAGATCCCATACATATTCTGCAGCAGGAACATATAGCATAAAAGTTATGTCTTATACAGAACTGCCAATATGTTTTTATAATGACACAAAACTGATAGCAGTGCTTAAACCTTTACCAGATATGAAAACTAATGATTTAAGTAATTTATTCTATGGATGCTCAAATCTAACAGTAATTCCAGAAGGGTTGTTTAACAATAATGTTAAAGCTGAAAGCTTTTTGGATTGCTTTGCATTTTGTTACAACCTGAAATCAATTCCGAATGGTCTCTTTGACAAGAATGTAGAAGTTAATAATTTTGAAGGTTGCTTCATGATGTGCTCTAACATTACTGAAATACCAGCAGGCTTATTTAAAAATAATGTAAAGGTTACTAATTTCGGAGAATGTTTTGACCATTGTAGAATTAGAACAATCCCAGAAGGGTTGTTTGATAGCAATATAAATGTTGAGACCTTTAACAGTTGTTTTCAGAATTGTCCAGAACTAGTGTCAATCCCAGAGGGGCTTTTTGACAATAATATTAATGTTACTAGGTTTGGTGGGTGCTTTCAAAATTGTTCCAGCTTGACTTCATTACCTGCAGAACTATTTAAAAATAATATTAATGCTACAAATTTTGTATATTGCTTTTCAGGTTGCGACAAGATAACACAAATTCCATCAGAATTGTTCCAGAATAATATAAAGGCTACTTATTTTAGCTACTGTTTTTCTTATTGTAATAACCTAAAAGAAATTTCAGAGAATTTATTTAGCCAAAATGTTAATGCCACTAATTTTGATAATTGCTTTTATAGATGTGTAAACTTGACTTCAATACCTGAAGGACTCTTTGAAAACAACATAAACGCTGTTAATTTTTCAAGCTGCTTTAGTTTTTGTTCCAGTCTCACACAAATTCCGGCAGAATTATTTGAAAATAATGTAAATGCTGAAATTATGAACGGAGCATTTTCTTGCTGCTATAATTTAACAGCAATCCCAA
The DNA here is from genome assembly GCA_023416275.1 of Bacillota bacterium. Taxonomy (GTDB): domain Bacteria; phylum Bacillota; class Clostridia; order Acetivibrionales; family DSM-1351; genus Ruminiclostridium. The sequence continues at coordinate 42,692 of JAEZIB010000030.1, forward strand.
CAGGATTATTTGATGAAAATGTCAAAGCTACACAGTTTGTAGGATGCTTTACCGGTTGCGAGAAATTAAGTGAATTGCCAGTGGGCTTATTTGATAAAAATGTAAATGCTGCTAATTTCAGCGGATGCTTTTCAAATTGTATAGGGTTAACCCAAATACCAATAGGCTTATTTGATAAATGTATAAATGTTACTAGTTTTAGCAACTGTTTTGTAGGTTGCACAAGCTTAACTGAAATACCTACAGGAATGTTTGATAAAAATTTAATTGTAACCGATTTTAGCGGTTGTTTTAGTTTTTGCGAGAACCTTACAGGACCGGCTCCTACTTTGTGGCTACGTTCTACAATGCCAAATGGTAAATCTTGTTTCTGTGCCTGCTTTAAACTATCCAATTATGAAGATATTCCGGAGAGTTGGAAAGTACCCCAATTTATAATCGATTAATTATTTGTTTATAATTGCAGCATCGCTAGTACTAGTCAATTATAGTAAGAGCGGGCATAAGAGTTCTTTGATATAAAGAGAAACACTCTATATATATCAAGGAACTCTATTTATTATTCGAAGCACTACCTAGTTCTCGCAATTATTTAAATTTCATATGATAAGATCTCCCGCAGCTACAATCTTAACTGCAAATGTTGAAGCAATAAACTTATAGTTCAAAGTTATAACTTTCTAAATTATTTAAATCAACTTTCGAACATAGAAATCTATTGGTGTGGTAGAATTATCAATGGTTTGTTACTAAAATAATTGCTAGAATCAGTAATGATTCACCTCAGTTTTTTTGCTGTCGCACACATTCACCATCGATGGTTTATAGTGTGCTAAAACCGACATCGTGTCGGTTTTTCAGAAAAAAACATCGTCTCATCAAC
>JAEZIB010000047.1 GCA_023416275.1 Bacillota bacterium
CATGAATGGGCAAATGATTATGATAAAGATACCTGTGCTACATACTGTCATAATATCTGCAAAGATATGCCGGAAACGGTGTTTCATGAAGATGTCAGAAAATTTGATATGAAGAAACTAACACCTATAAATGCACTTGCTTTTGGTTTCCCATGCAATGATTATAGTGTTGTAGGTGAGCAGAAGGGTATGGATGGAATATACGGACCTTTGTATTCATATGGGGTTAAAGCACTAAAGGTTTTTACTCCAGATTGGTTTCTTGCTGAAAATGTAGGTGGACTTAGAAATGCTAATGACGGCAGAGCATTTGCTAAAATACTGAGCGAGCTTAAAGAAGCTGGATATGTAGTAGTTCCTCATTTGTATAAGTTTGAAGAGTATGGAATCCCGCAGGCACGGCATCGTTTGATTATCGTTGGGATAAGAAATGATTTAAGCAAGAATATTGTTTACAAGGTACCTTCGCCAGCTCCATATCGAGATATAGACAATTCGTGCCGAAAGGCGATAGAAGAACCGCCTATACCTAAAGATGCACCAAACAATGAACTTACAAACCAGTCTGATATTGTTGTTCAGAGACTGCAGCATATTCTGCCGGGGCAGAATGCTTTTAACGCTGATATTCCTAAAGAACTGCAGCTTAACGTACGAGGAGCTAGGATGAGCCAGATATATAAGCGACTTGATCCTAATAAACCGGCATATACTGTAACTGGAAGCGGCGGTGGCGGAACACATATTTACCATTGGTCTGAACCAAGAGCACTGACTAACCGTGAAAGAGCACGCCTGCAGACCTTCCCGGATACATTTGAGTTTATGGGATCAAAAGAAAGTGTACGTAAACAAATAGGAATGGCAGTGCCATGTGAAGGAGCCAGAATTATATTCGAGGCTATTTTAAACTGCTTTGCAGGCATTGAGTATAAGAGTATCCCGGCTAATATCAGCGAATAGGATGGTGGACTGCTTATGTTTAATTCTGATATGGTAAAGCAAATACTAATTGATCCAATAACCAGAGGAGCGCAGCAACTTTTGCTTCTTTCTGGCTACGCTACTCCAACTATGGCCTCGTGGCATATGATTAGAATAAAGGAACTTGGAATTAAGCCTATTGACATAAATTTGATTGTAGGAATGACGAATTATGATGGTTTAACAATAGATGCTCATGAGGGGTTCAAACAGCTTGTGACTGGCAAAAACAGATTGGGTTTTTCAAATTTTCAATGCCAGTATATTTTTCAGGGTTCACCTGTACACAGCAAACTATATATTTGGCTGAAGAATGATAAACCGATTGAAGCATATACTGGTTCAGCTAATTACACTCAAGCAGGCTTTAGTACTAATAGACGGGAGTATATTGTTCCATGTGATCCAGAGGAAGCTTTTGGTTATTACAATCAGGTAGAATGTGATTCAATCTATTGTACTCACTCGGAAGTTGATGATAATATTGTATTCATGCCTACACACCCGGTACTGGATTCAGAAAGTGAATACACACAAGCTCTTATTGGTGAAGGTATTAGACCGATTACATTATCACTTTTAGCACGAGATGGAGAAACAGGGACAAGATCGGGACTAAACTGGGGACAGCGTGACGGGAGGGAGCCAAATCAGGCATATATTGGTCTGCCCGCCGCAATAGCTAGAACTGGCTTTTTTCCGCTGGGAAAACAACATTTTTCTGTAGTAACTGATGATAATAAACAATTAATTCTGCGTGTTGAACAGCAAAATGATAAGGCAATTACTACACCAATGAATAATTCGCTTTTAGGAGAGTATTTTAGAAATAGAATTGGAATAGCCAATGGAGCATTTGTTCGGCGTTTTGATTTAGAACGATACGGCAGAACTGATGTTGATTTTTACAAGCTAGATGATGAGCATTATTACATGGATTTTTCTGTGTAATATTATAAATATTGGGGAATCAACTGCTGATTTGTATGGCACATATTAGCATACATGATCCACAAATAGGTTTTGTTTTATTCTATAGTCTATGCAATCTGTTATTTTGATTATTGGATAGGTGAAAATGTGGATAATCATACAAAAGAAGTACGAAGTTATAACATGTCTCATATTAAAAGCAAAGACAATAAACTGGAAGAATTGGTCAGAAAGTATTTATTCAGTAAAGGATTTCGTTATAGGAAAAATGATAGAAATTTACCTGGATGTCCTGATATTGTTCTTCCAAAATATAAGACAGTCGTTTTTATTAACGGCTGTTTTTGGCATATGCATGAAGGATGCTGCAGATTTGTATTGCCTAAATCAAATGAAGATTACTGGACGAATAAGCTATTTAGAAATAAAAAAAGAGATGCGGAAAGCAGACTGAGTCTTGAGAAATCAGGGTGGAAAGTAATAATTGTTTGGGAATGTGAACTTAAAAAGTCAGTACGGGTGGAACGTTTGGATTTACTATGTCAGCATATTGTTGATTTTTAACAAATTTGTGATTGTATGATAAGATGCTTTGTGTTACTTTAATAATGGGTACAGAGTATTTAAAGTGCTCCAATAAAAGTTTCTTTAAGTACTATATAGTTGAAAAAGTAGTATAGATTTGTGGGTTAATGTTAAGCGGAGCTGATTAAAAATTTAAGGGGGCACATATGATTGATTTGTCTGTAGTAAGTTCAACAGAAAAGCTAGCATTAGTGTGTTTGTTTTATGCACAGCTAAAAAGTTCAGATGACCGTTATGCTAAAAAGAAATGTGTTAATGCGCTTACAGCAGTAGCCAATAAATATGGCTTTACGTATGCGAAAGCGAAAAATGACAGAGATGCTTTTGACGCAATGTTTGACAACGGACGTAAAGGCTGGACAGACAGACCATTGGAAAAACGAAGCAAATATTTGTATGACATTTATATAAAATATAAAGATATTCCTCTGGAGGAATTAGAAGAGATTTCAAAAAAAATACTTGAAGAAGCAGAAGCTGTGGGTAAACCATACTTTAGCATTAAGACTAAGGATTCTGATACAGTTCATGCAATTTTATCAAGAAACAGTAATATTGAATTTAATGGTCTTAATATTTTACAGGATTCTCTAAAAAATGGGCAGCCTGTTTTTATTGTACTGGGGGGCGATAAACCAGAATGGGAAACCGGTCTTGTCGGTATGGGAATTATTTCGCAGGAACCATATGATATTGGATATAGCGGCAAGAATTATAAAGTTAAAGTCGATATAAAGTTGTTATTGGATAGACCCATTAAAAGGGAGGATTTGCTGCCTTACAAAGATACATATGGAATTATTGGAATCGGGCCTATTGTAAAATGGGAACCTAATCAGGCATTATCTCAGATACAAGAGAAAAATGCTATTGCATTGATGAGAGCTATGCTTGAATTAAGTCCAAGTATAGAGTTAGATTTAAATTCATTAATTGATAAAGATACTATAATACGTGTAAAAGGAGCAACTACAAAATTAGTTGAAGTTGAAGTTGCATATGGTGATAGTATTAAGGATTCCGTAGTAACTGCTTTAAACACAGTGTTTGATGATGAAGAAAAAACTGATATAGAAATTAGCACTAATTTAAATGATAATACTAAGGATAAAAATGATGAAGAAGAATTCAAAGAAATTGTTTTCAAAACAGGGTTTTTTTCTATACCTGAATTTGAACGTAATCGTATTGTTTTTGGTGCCCCTGGAACTGGCAAAAGTTATAGATTAAAAAAAGACTGCAATGAATTGTTGAAAGATTTGAACACATATGAAAGAGTTACTTTTCACCCTGATTATACATATTCTCAATTTGTTGGAACTTATAAACCTATATCAGATAGTAAGGGAAATATAATATATAAGTTTGTACCGGGTCCTTTTATGAGAGTATATGTAGATGCTCTGAAAAGCGGCAGAACTGAAAATCCAGCACCGCATTTATTGATAATAGAAGAAATAAATCGAGCAAGAGTTGCATCTGTATTTGGTGATGTATTCCAACTGTTAGATAGAGACGAAGATGGTGTTAGTGAATATGATATTCAAACAAGTGAAGACATCAGACAATTTCTTGCCTCTCAATTAGGTGGTGTTCCACAAAATTACGGAAGAATAAGAATTCCGGATAATATGTTTATATGGGCGACAATGAATAGTGCAGATCAAGGAGTGTTCCCTATAGATACTGCATTTAAAAGAAGATGGAGTTTTGAGTATATAGGAATAAATCAAAATGAAAAAGAAACTCATGGAAAAGTTATACTTGGAACAGGAAGCCATACACAGGAAGTTGACTGGAATCAGCTGAGAAAAGCTATTAATGAAAAATTGACACAGGATTATAAGGTAAATGAAGATAAACTGATGGGGCCATTTTTTCTTTCTAAAAGTGTTATCGACACAGATGAAAATGGTAATATTATTGAACCTGATAAGTTTATCAATGCATTTAAAAGTAAAGTTATCATGTATCTTTATGAGGATGCAGCAAAGCAGTATAAATATAAATTGTTTGACGGATGTGACAGCAGCAAATACTCAGGTGTCTGCAGAGACTTTGATAAATTAGGTATTGATATATTTGGAAACGGTTTCCGTGATATTTATGCAAAACAAGGAGTATAGGTTATGGCGATTATATCTGCATTTGTTAGGGAACAGAAAAGGTATACCAAAAGTGAAATAGAGCAGCTTTTTATTTTAACTTCTGATGAAACGGATATATTTATTAAAAATCTCAAAGCTTTTGGTGTATTAAAATCTGTAAAGAACAGCACTGAACAGAAAGAGCTGTCAGATTTGGTTGAAGAGGATATTGAGATTACAGATGTAATGAACAGCGATGAGAATCTTTTTGTTTTTACTTATGTAGGTGTTATCACAGTGGGTACAAGGATAATTAAATGCTATCCCAAATATTTATTAACTGCAGATGAACCTCTTGCTGAATTAAAGAAAGTTTTAAAGGTGCTTAAAAGATATGAATCCAAAAAGCAGATTGTTAATTTATATAATGGAGATGGTGAGAACAATAGTTTTAATATGTTGGCTGTAATTCTCTTTTTGCTGAACGATTATCATGAGTATGGAGTATATAATAATTCAGAGGATATAATAGAAATTAACGGTGGAGGAGAAATCCTATGGGATAAAACGATTAATGAGAGTTTTACATTAATTAGCAATAATCGTCCGTATTATATAGAACTGTTTACAAAAAAAACGGTTGATGATGAATATGATTTCATAAAGCAGTTGCATGAGTGTATACTGACAGAGTGCTCAAATATATTAAAATATTCTGGACTATTGGATTTGTTTGATTTACCGGAGGTTACTATTACTGATATCACATTAGACTCATTAGGTGATGTTGATTACATTATGTATAAGTTACAGACTGAATTGAATATTCAGTTTGAGACAAGAAAGCAAATACTTCTTAAAACACTTTACATGTATATAGTGCATAATCGTGCGGATAGAAATAACTATGGTATTAGTATGTATGGAACAAACAGTTTTAATTTAGTCTGGGAAGAAGTCTGCAGTAAAGTATTTGATAACAAGCTAAATTCTGAACTTGGACAGCTTGAATTACCAATCTTATTAAAAGAGTGCTATAAGGCAGATGATAAACTTATAGACATAATTGAAAAACCAATATGGTCAGGAGTCGACTCAGGCAGTATGTTTCAGAAGTGTTCAAAGGACACATTGACTCCTGATATCATTACAATTGCCAACAATGTAAATAATGTACAATTTATAATTTTAGATGCAAAGTATTATAATATCCAACTTGAAAAAGACAAAAGACTTGTAGGGACTCCTGGTGTTGGAGATGTCACAAAACAGTATCTTTATCAATTAGCATATATGAAATTTATAACCGATCATAATATTGAAACAGTTAAAAATTGTTTTGTAATGCCTACACAATATAATGTTATTATAAATAAGGGTACGGTAAGAATTGATATGCTTGGCAACTTAGGACTTCAGGATATTCAAATCCGCTTATTACCAGCAGAATTAATGTACGAATACTATCTTCGTCATAAGATACTGGATATTTCCGCTTTAGATATAAGCTGATTTATTAAATTAAATATGCTTAGTTTTTTGTTTGTGAAGGTTAAATTGTTATTAAATTATAAATAGCGCCTTATATTATAGTTTGTGTTCAGACATCTACTTTGTCAGTACATCCTTGAAAAAATTATTTTGAGGGCGGTACGGCATATTAAAATCAAACCCCATCTTATTCATCTCCTGCATTTTTATTAACAGCAAATTAATGTGAGAGTTAAGGCTGCTTGCAATTTGGGCAACGTCATAGCCAGCTCTTGCCAAAGAAAGTACATCATCGTTTTTTAGGAGGAGATGAGCAGCAAAGGCGTTAGCCTCATACTCAGTGATGCTCCTGATATCAAACAAGGCAAATTCTTTTAAGCCGTTGCTTGCAAGCTCTCGATGAAAAATATCGTGACCAAGCTCATGCGCAAGAACCATCTGCAGCATGCTGCTGTCCAAGTTATTATTCAGAAATATAAAACGGTGTTTCCACCGGTAGGTGTACATGCCTAGCATATTTTCATAGTTTTCATAATAAAGTTTTATTCCAAGATCGTCTGCGAGCTGAAGAGAATTATTTGTACCAGATTTTTGTACAAGCTGCGATGCTTTTTTATATATTTTTAAAGAGTTAATCAAACCAACACCTCCCCGCGGAGGGATAATAATCCCTATTACTAATAAAATATGTCAAATCAATAGACCCCAAAATATTACAGTCATTTTCTGTACTTCTTAGGAGTATATTTTACATTATCTTCTTTAGCATCCCAATAGGCCTGCTGAAGTGAGCGCATAACTGCATCTTTATCAGCTTCTGATAATTCGCCGCCGGCAAATAAACCACCGATTTCAGCGACCAATTCGGCTGCCTGCCTTGCACCACGGTTCCCATATTTTTCTTCTGCATTTGTAATGAATTCTTCGTCTTCTGTAAGGAGATAGTTAATATCTATATTAAAGTACTCTGCTATTTTAGAGTAAATTTCTCTTTTTTTGGGATAGCTTTTTCCGGTCTCATAGCTGATAACAGTGCGTATTGATACTCCTATTTCTTTTGCAAGTGCTGTCTGATTTATTCCTTTTTCTTTTCTCAAGTCTTTGAGCTTTTCACCGAATTTCATAGTGGCCTCCTTATGAACTTAGCATTTTGAATGTTATTGACAAACATATGTTCTTCACATATAATTACAAATATGAAGAACACCTGCATATAAATTCTAAATTAATCTTCATATTTTGTCAATATAAACTACGGTGTGCAAGCCTTAATATAACCCAAAATACAATAGATGGAGGAATAATATGAGAACAACAAAAACGATGAAAAGTATATCGCTTATGTATGATGGAATGCATCTTAATGAAGAAAAAGTTTACCACAAAGCAAAACTGCTGCTTGACATTTATAGAGATGTGGTATGGAAAACGATACAGGAAGTTGATTTAGTTAGAGAGGTATGTGAATCTTACTGTAGCCAGAACTTAAATACGGCACTGACATATTTAAACGATTTTGCACCTACTGAACAAAGGGAAGAATTTAAAAACAAGATTTCCTGCATTTTTGAAACAGCATGGATTATAGAACTGATAGATACAGCTATGCTCAAGATTTACGAATATCATACCAATGGAAAACTCTATCATGAAATATTGTCCAAGTGCTATGTAAATGCAGTGGCAATGAACGAGCAGGAACTGCTGGAATGCCTTTCAATGGAGAGAACATGCTTTTATATGAGGAAAAAAGAAGCTATTAAATTATTTGGTATCGCATTATGGGGATATGCACTTCCAAAATACAAAGCTGTCTTCATTGAAAGCAATGGAAGCGAAGCTGATTATACATACTTTCTTAAAGCAGCCTCGAACTAAGTGCGGACATAATGCGGACGAAATTTGAACCAAGTACGGAGGAAGCGTGTACGGACTTACAACTTTCAATACTTTATAATCTGTATCATGGGGTAACTGTAAAGTAAAATTTAATAAAAAATATCGCCTCGGCATTTAATTGCTGGGGCTATTTTTATACCCTTTTTTAAATAAGGGCGGAAAAGCCAGAAGTAACAGAAATGTTATTTCTGGCTTTTTTATTTTGACTGAGTTGGCTGCGGAGCAGGCAATCTCATTGCCTGTTTTTTCAGGAGGAAGTATGAAAAGGTCAACACACGCTTCACAAATCAAGTGCCGCTCTCCTCCATTTCTGATGTTGAACAAACCCATTCAAAAATCAGAAACGGAGGAAATGCCATATGGCAGGAGAAAGAAGAGTCCCAAATTACAGAAAGCTATATCCAGCGGCAAGCGAGGAAGTAATAGCAGTTTTAAGGCAAAGTGAACGAAAAATGCAGTATCAGGAATATGATCTCAAAACAGAGAAATTTGAGGTGAATAAAGACAAACAGAAAGCTTTTTTCATACCAAGCAGAGAAGACTCCTTGGAACGGCTGGTAGAAGCAGAAGTTCAGTTTAGAGATGAAAATACCAATGTAGAAGAAGCAGCAATTACGGTTGCCATGATTAAAAGACTCAGAGAACGTCTGAAACTATTGGATGCAGAGGAATATGAATTAATTACAGCTCTATTTTATGAAGGTAAAAGTGAAAGAGAATATGCAGAGCAATGTGGTATTTCAAGGACTACATTGCAATATAGAAAATATCGGATTTTAGAAAAACTTAAAAATAATTTATAAATTTTTCGTCCAACCCTCTCACTTAACGTGGAAGTAAGTGAGGGGGTATTTTGTGCGCCCAGCATGGGCGCAATCTAACGGGTGAGAGTCCCGAGTGCGGGTTAATAGTGCCAAGCACATAGCCAAGAGCAAGGGTGTCCATCGTGAGGTGGAATCTGAAGGAAGCTGGAGGCAAACTTCTGGTCTGACGAACAGAAACTACATTAGGCATATTTATGCTGGGTAAGGCTGCAAATCAAGCTAAAGCCCTAAACTATTCGGAAGCATATGGTGTAAATGTAGCAGATAGATGGAAGGAAAGATTGCGTTCTTACCTGGGGAGGTCTCACGGACGTATGGAAACAGAGTATGAAGTACGGTTGAAATAAGATTTATCGTGAGAAGTCAGCAGAAGCCATAGTACATCATGTAGTTAACGACATAATGGAAGGGCAGAACTTTAGGAGGTGATAGTAAATGAATGTTACTGACAAAGAAATAAAATGTTGCCAACCTCAAATTGGGGGCTTACTGCAAATGGATAGCTCGGAAAGCGAAAGGTATGCAGGAGCACATGCTTCTTCAAAGATAACTGAAAACAACATCACCAATGCAAATGAGTTGAAAGAGGGATTGCTTGAGCGAATATTGGATAGAAGCAATTTAAATAATGCATTTAAACGAGTGAAATCCAACAAAGGCTCTCATGGAGTTGATGGGATAGTAGTAAATGAACTTTTACAATATCTCAAAGATAACGGAGACCAACTCAAACAATCAATCTTGGATGGTAAATACCGTCCTAATCCAGTACGAAGGGTAGAGATACCAAAAGAAGATGGGAAGCAGAAAAGGAAATTGGGAATACCCACAGTAGTAGACAGGGTTATACAGCAGGCAATAGCACAAGTTCTTACACCGATTTATGAGAAACAATTTTCGGATAACAGTTTTGGATTCAGACCAAAGAGAAGTGCCCACGATGCTATCAAAAGGAGCCAAGAAAATATTGAGCAGGGATATAAATATGCCGTTGATATAGATTTGGAAAAGTATTTTGATACAGTAAATCAAAGTAAACTAATTGAGATATTATCAAGGACGGTTAAGGATGGACGAGTAATATCGTTAATTCATAAATACTTGAGGGCAGGAGTGGTTGTAAGAAATAAATATGAGGAAACGGAAATCGGTGTACCACAGGGAGGACCTCTGAGTCCAATTCTCAGCAACATTATGCTAACAGAATTAGATAGAGAACTTGAAAGAAGGGGGCACAGGTTTGTCCGTTATGCAGATGACCTGATAATTTTTTGTAAAAGTAAAAGGAGTGCAAAACGCACACTGGAAAATATAGTCCCATTCATTGAACGCAAGCTATTTCTAAAAGTAAACAAAGAAAAGACATTAGTTGACTACGTGGGAAAATTAAAATTTCTTGGGTTTACATTTTACCAATATAAAGGTAAAGCAAGAGTCAGAATCCACCCAAAATCTATTACAAAAATGAAGGGCAAAAGAAAAGAAATGACAGCTAGAAGTAATGGAATGGGCAACGAAGCAAGGGCAAAGGAGCTTAGAAGCTATATCATAGGGTGGATAAACTACTTCAAGATAGCAGATATGAAGAATTTGCTTATTGCTACTGATGAATGGATGAGGCGACGAATCCGCATGATTTACTGGAAGCAATGGAAAAGAGTTAGGACAAGATTTAAAAAGCTCCAAACTTTTGGAATTGGAAAACAGAAAGCGTGGGAATACGCGAACACAAGAAAAAGCTACTGGAGGATATCCAATAGCCCAATATTAGCCCAAAGTCTTAATAACTCTACTATTCAGAAACTTGGTTTTATAAACTTTTCAGATTATTATCGACGAGTTACTGCGTAAACTATTGAACCGCCGTATACCGAACGGTACGTCAGACTGTCTAACAATTAGAATACATAGTATAATAATCGTATGTATTTTAATGTTGGAGGGCACCAATAATGGCATTTTTAAATGGAATAGATAGAACCCAATTTACATATGTTACAACTTGT
>JAEZIB010000107.1 GCA_023416275.1 Bacillota bacterium
CTCGTATACTAAAAATGTTCCTAAGGTTCCCAAAGCAGAGATTTCTAAATAGTCTTGCGGTGCTTTTTGCCTTGGTTGTAAAAGGTATACCGGGAAGAGGAACACACAAACCGAAGTTCAGAGGTTCGATTCCTCTAACGCTCAAAGGGCTATAGGGAGATTGCTATTAGTACTTGAGTAATATAATAGGTAACTTCCTGAGAGCATTCGGTAAGTAAGTGGGGTTCGAGTCCCCATCAGAGTAGGAATCTGATTGCTATGGTTTAGCGCTCGACTTAAAATCGAGAAATTAAGAGGCATCTTTTAAGAAAATCCTCGTGCTTTTGCAGATTCTATGCAAAAGAGCCGTGGTTTAAGCCTTGAAGTGTGTGGATACCGGATGAGGCAAGTAGGTTTTTTGTGTACGAAACTCTGATTTAATTATCAGGCAAAGTCTGAAATTGAAAAATGAGGTTGTATACAATAGCCTGCACGCAGCAGCCTTAAGCAATACTCCGCCGATACAGCGGGAGGATTTTCGCAAAAAGATTCAAAAAAGTTATTATAGCTGAAAGGATGGATTAAAATGAAGATAATTATTAAAAATGATGAAAGAGGCCTATTGTTCAGAGATGGCAATTACATAAAATGCTTAAAACCCGGGAAGTACTATTTGAATCCATTAATAAAATATAGTGTTATTTTTGCTGATGTAAATAAGGCTTTTGATTCAGCAGGCAAAAATATAAATTTGCTTCTTGGAGATGAAGAACTCATGAAAGAGCTTACTGTGATAGATGTACAGGATTATGAAATTGCAATCCATTTTGAGGATGGAAAGCTTGTGGATGTACTTCGTTCCGGCAAGTATGCATTTTGGAATATACTAAAAAAGCATGACTTTTTAGTTGTAGACATAAGAAACCCAGAAGTAAAGCCGGATATTGATGTATCTATATATAATAGTCCGAAACTCTCGGCACATGTGGGATACTTTGAGGTTGGAAATCACGAAAAAGGTATTTTATATTATAACAATGTTATACAAAAGACTCTGAATCCGGGAAGATATTTTTTCTGGAAAAGTCCTACACTTGTTGCAGTAAAAAATGTGGATTTGAGACAACAACAGCTTGACATGACTGGTCAGGAAATCATGACAGAGGATAAAATTACATTAAGGCTTAATTTTGTATGTCATTATAGAATAGTTGATCCATTGAAAATAATAGAGATTAAATCATTTGAGGAGCAGTTATATATAGTTATGCAGTTGATTTTAAGAGAATACGTAGGCGCTCTGAAACTGGATGATATTCTTTTGAAAAAGCAGGAGATAGGCAACTATGTTCTTGAGAAATTAAGGGAAAAAAGTTCGGACTTTGGTGTGGAATTCTTATTTGCCGGTTTGAAAGATATTATATTGCCGGGAGATATAAAGGAAATATTAAATACTGTACTGATAGCTGAAAAGAAAGCTCAGGCAAATGTTATTACAAGAAGGGAAGAAATTGCCTCTACCAGAAGTCTTCTGAATACGGCAAAGCTTATGGAGGAGAACCAGACACTTTACAGGCTTAAAGAGCTTGAGTTCTTAGAGAAAATTTGTGAAAAGATAGGAAATGTTTCATTGACAGGCGGGGGTAGCTTGCTTGAACAGCTTAATACTTTGCTCTCCAACAAAGCCAATGAGAAAAAATGCGTAGTATGAAATTATTAATGTAGTGTCAGCAGTCTTCGTTGCTATTAATTACTAAAGTCAATTACTGTTCAAAGCCTTCGTCTTTTGGCGGATTATGTTTTGAATGTAGTTGGATTTAAAGTTGTTTTATGACTTTCTAGTATCCAAACTATCGTCCGATTCATCGATATTTAGCGATAGTAATTGACTTTTTTAGCAATGGAGATTTGCTTACAAGAGGTGAAATAATGATAGAAATTAAAGGAAAATATAATATTGCTAAAGTGTTTACTAATAATGTAGAAGAAAAGGCGGCAGAGCAGATACTTGAGCTTTGCAGTGAAGAATTTGCGAAAGACAGCAGAATAAGAATTATGCCTGACACACATGCAGGTGCGGGATGTACTATTGGAACTACAATGACAATAAAAGATAAGGTTGTTCCTAATTTGGTTGGTGTTGATATTGGCTGTGGTATGTTTGTAAGCATGATCGGGAAAGAAAGTGTTGACTTTAGTAAGCTTGACAAGATAATAAGAAGCTGTGTTCCAAGTGGATTTGATGTCCGTGAAACGCCGCATGAATACAACAAGTTTGTAGATATTTATAACTTGAAATGTAAGGAACATGTTGACTTGAAAAGAGCAGCCTTAAGCATAGGAACGCTTGGAGGCGGAAACCACTTTATATAAATAAATAAGGATGAGGATGAAAATATTTATCTGGTAGTTCACTCCGGAAGCAGACATTTAGGAAAACAAATTGCAGAATATTATCAGCACAGAGCAGCAAAAGAGGTTACAAGAGTAAGTAATGAAGCTATTATTGCCGAATTAAAATTAAGGGGAAAAACCAAAGAAATTCAGGCAGAGCTTGATAATAAAAAAATACAAATAAACAGGGCATTAGCTTATCTTGAAGGACAAAGCTTTGATGATTACATCCATGATATGCGTATAGCTCAAGAATTTGCTGAATACAATAGAAAGGCTATTGCAGAGGTAATTATAAAAAAAATGGGCTTTGAAGTTAGGGATAGTTTTACAACTATACATAACTATATTGAACCCGATGAAATGATTCTGAGGAAAGGGGCAATTTCTGCAAAGAAGGGTGAAGTTGTAATTATTCCGATAAATATGAGAGATGGAAGTATTATCGCTACAGGAAAAGGAAACTATGACTGGAATTGTTCTGCACCTCATGGAGCAGGCAGACTAATGAGCAGAAAGCAGGCGAAGCTAAAATTATCAATGGAAGAATTTAAAAAGTCAATGGAGGGAATTTATACAACTTCTTTGTCCAAGGAAACACTAGATGAAGCTCCATTTGCCTATAAACCTATGGAAGAAATAATTGCAAATATTCAAGATACTGTCGAAATCAACAAGATAATCAAGCCTGTTTATAATTTTAAGGCTTCAGAGGATTAATTATGTCTTTTGAATCAAAGTTAAAATTACAACTGCTGATAAAACAGTCATAGAAGTAATATGGATAGGATTTCGTTTGAAGAGGATGTTATAAGTTCTGCACTTAAAGATAAATGCTTTGAAATAAGAATGTGGCTTGTTGAAGCGATTAAAATTCTTGAACCTGACAAAAGGAATTCTATTATAAGAAAACTGCTTGAGGATAAGTCTGCAAAGGTTAAAACTGCAGTACTCCGGAAGTATGAGGATGTTGTTTGTCTAATGTTCAGAGAAAGACTTGAAAGGCTTGTGGTTGATGAACATTCATCCATACGCAATGAATCAAGGTTTATTACGAAGAAGCATTTATTTATAAAAGATTTTCCTGAATTCTATAGGCAGCAAATTCTTTACAAACCAGTACCAGGCTCAAAAGAGCTTGGTATAAATATTTCAGACGGAAAAAAGGTTGTTTTAACAGGAACGGAAGAGTATTAAACATTATTGCCAATTTTATTTGATTAATGTTCTGAACCAGTCCAATGAGTATTAATACCCCCACTTCATACTTAACTCACGACTGTGTTACCCAAGGGTATAATGTCAGTAATAAGAGGTTTTTGTTGAAAAATATTAACAATAAGTCAACTTGCAGGTTTCATTAATACCTAGCAGCGATGCACTCTCATCGATAAATTTCAACACAATTCGACTAGTTAATGTTATAGTTTATAATTATAGTAAAAAATATAAAATAAGGAAGAGGGATAGTGATGAATGTGTTTATATTTAGAAGTATTTATTGAATATTAGGTGAATTGTGAGCAATGTAGTATATCGAAGGAGATTAAAGAACCTCAAAAACTAATTACAGATGATGAGTTGCGTAAACAGACAGAAAAAAAGAGTATTTGGTGATTTTTAAGGATTTCATGCATAAGTATATTGATGCCATTAGAGTAGAAAGGGGATACTATTGCTTTCTAGTTTTAAATAAATAATTAACTATTTTATACATTTTTTACCCAAGATGGATAAATATAAACGGACATTGTACATTTTAAAAATATCTAAAATCAGGAGTTTAGTTTTGTATTAACAGTGTTGGGACTAATGCTGCCTTTTTTGCGAAACATAGTAACACACCCGTATATCTGGCTCCACAATTCAATTATTGCAATGTATTAAAAGAATGCCATGATTACTGTGTACCGATTTGGGATGGTTATAAGAAAGTAATTGTTGGTATAGATTGGAAGGGGACGAATCTGTTTGAGGAAACTATTGAGAACTCAAATAAAGTGATTAAATTATGGTACCCTAAAAAAAGCTTACAGGTGTAAGAATATGACTATAAATCATTTTTCAATCAAAAGAGACCCAGGTGTACTTATTGCATATGAAGGTATCTCAATAAACTTCGCAATGAGTACTTAAAACTACTGGAAAAGGAAGAGACCCAAAATAATGCAAACATAGTAACTGTAAATGATGATATGAGCTATGTAATTACTGCGGTGAAACAATATGTAAATTAGATATATTTTGACAGATCATTACAAGGGAGGGGTACGTTTGAAAGATATTAATGAATATTTATATAGTGTTGTCTCAAAGTGTCCATATCCTATAACCTATTTGCTGGAGGCTCCAAATGTTATTAACCGATGGTTGGTAAAGAGAAGATTGATGGAAGACTGTCCTGATAATGTTACAGTGCCTCGCCTTAGCACCAAAGCCAGGGTATTGAAGTCCAATGAAATAGCTTTTCTTTCAAAAGATGAATTGGAAAAAAATTGGAGGTATTACATTTCAGAGGAAAAAGATTCAGTTTATAACCAGATATTTCCAGAAAGCCTTTTTGAAGCAAATCACGATTGTAATACATATTCTTTAAGCTGTGTCTACTGTAAAAAGCAAACGGATGCTCTTATTTACATATTTCACTTTGAACCAATGAAGATCTGGATCAATGGGCAATTAGTTATGATGGAAAATTTCGATTATGCCACGTCTCGGAAACTTTTTTCCTACAGTTTCTCTGAAGGAACAAATACAATTCTCGTAGAAAGGACTGCTTTACGCGAACAGAAAGCAAGGGGAATAAGTTATCAGCCATATACTATATCTATCAGGCCTGCCGAAACTTTAAACACGGAAGAGTATAGAGAAGCAATTGATGAGGATTTACTGGATAACCTTGATAGGACATACCAGATAAGCCTTGATAACGCATTTTATTTATCCGGGCAGGATATAGGGTTTGTAGTTTTTCCTAATTATTTTAAGAGCAGCAGGGAAGAAGTAATAATAAGTATTTTCGATGAGGCTGGAATAAAAGTATGTTTGGCTAAAGCATACACTGCTGAGAAAATCAGTTTAAGTATAAACAAAGAAGTAAACGGCGTTCTTTATCTACAGGTTGAAAGTACGGATGGTAAAAAACTTTCTGGAGTGTATTTGTTCCGTGGTGACTTTGCTTGTGACAAGGATAGGTTATTTTCGCATGCAACTAAAAAGGGATGCAGTAATGAGTTGATCAATAATATGCAAAGACTTGCAGATGTTCCTTCGGTCTGCAGTAGTTGCAATGAATTTTCACAAGCGCATATATACAGTTCTGTGATGAAGAATTATTTGGAGTTTAAAAAATATGTTTACTCAAAAAACAGCATGAGAAAAGTAACTTGGTTGAATATTTTCAAGGATACTGCAATGCTTTTTAAGAATAGTCAGATTGATGATGGTTTTATTGCGTGCAGAGTATTTTTCCCAAAGGAATATAATAAAAAGAAAAAATATCCCCTGGTAATATCCGTTCAGTTTGGATATGCAATGTCAAGATACCCAAGAGTGAATGGGTACATAGAAGATCAAAGGTTCAATGAGTCCATAGTTATTTGTATAAGCGGCAGAGGTGGACTGAATAAGGATTATATAAATGAAGTAGACGGTATTAATTTTATCAATGAACTGATTAGTGAACTGAATGTTGATAAAGACAGGGTATACGGTATTGGAGCATGTACAGGTGCATTAAAGCTGCTAGGTATAGCATTTAAGGTCCCAGGCATGTTTACAGCGGTTTCAAGCGTTAGTGGTAATATTAGATTGGACCTGGATAATCCACAATATCACTACCTGGATAATATAGAAAATCTTATGGTGTATAACCTATTTGATACTGAAGATAGGATGTTTAATGGTAGCAGAGTTATTGATACATTTAGACGAATGAAAAATCATAGAAATTGGATTTATAGAGGTTTTACACATGAGGAATTTGACGAATTCATGAATTCTAGGAAGGTAATGAAGGAACTCATTTCCTATAAAAGAGAAAAGTATCCTAGGACGCTGAAGTTTAATGTTTGTGAGCCGATATTTAATACTTCCTATTGGATTAGGGTGGATCGTATTGAAGATTTGCTAAAGGAAGCATTTATAGAAGCACGATTAGAAAGTAAAGACCTGATTGAAATAGAAACAAGAAATATAAGTAACTTCAGTTTCTTAATTGACCTAAAAGGAATGAGGATTGAACGACGCTTGGAGGTTAAGATTAATGGTGTCAGCAGGCAATTGCAGTTGAAGGGATACTCCAGAATATTTGCTTTTATTAAAGATGAAGGTATTGATTTGAAAGTTGTAGATTTGTCTTTGGAAGAATTCAATAATGAATACAATTTTGTGAATATAGATCAATCGCTCATGGGAATAAAGCAGGTTTATTTCAAAAGGTGTAATATAATCAAGCAGGATGCATGTGATAAAAGTAAAAAGCTTTTTGACAAAAGGCTTGTTCATTCTTTATGTCAACCTTTAAAGGAAAGGACGAGAAACTACAAATATGATTTAATCAAAGAAAATGAGGCAACCGGAGAAAAGCTGAGTGAAGCAAACTTTGTATTCGTAGCAAATATTAAAAATATGTATCCTGTAGCTAAGGAAGCAGCTAATTCTTTGGATATCAAATTTGAATCAGATGGAATAACTTTTAGAGGTGAAGAAT
The DNA here is from genome assembly GCA_023416275.1 of Bacillota bacterium. Lineage (GTDB taxonomy): Bacteria > Bacillota > Clostridia > Acetivibrionales > DSM-1351 > Ruminiclostridium. The sequence goes on from JAEZIB010000107.1 coordinate 7,085, forward strand.
ATTCGGGTGATTATTTTGCGTTTGTAAGGCGTAAAAATCCATATAATAGTGATCGGCAAATGCTAGCAATTGTGTACAATTCAGATAGTGTGGAGGGTGAACTGATTAATTTTCTTAGTATGTTTGATTCAAACCCTATTTTCTATAGTGATACGATAATTTATTGCAATGGTAGATACCTTTCATTCAGAGAATGAAACCGTTACTACAATAACGAAACCTATTTTTAGGGAATTATAAAATAATAATCATAAGGGGGAAAATTAAGATTTATAAGGTGTTAAAACCATGTGAGGAAAGTTACAAAATAGCAGGAGAAGCAATAAAGCAAGGAAAGGTGAAACGCTGTTCCAAACAGTGATGCAATTTGTGTATTCTGGCAGAATAATGAGATTCGCGGTGTATACGAAAAAAGCGGGACTGTTTTAGCAATCTCTTCCGCTAATAAAGCAGGCAAGCCTGAGGCTACGACTATTGAACAGGCAATAGAATACTTTGGAGATGAAATTGATATATTTATTGACAGTGGTGAAGAGAGAGGGGACAAGGGGACAACCCAGCTTGATATCAGAACAGATGAAGTAAAAGTAATGAGGGAATCCCCACTATTTACTATTGAAGAAATAAATAGTGTGTTGAAAGAGGAAAAGTTGGATTTAAAGTTAGGTTAATGGTACCAGTACTTTTAGAATTGGACTCAAAAACCAGGATTATTAGTATTTGAGAAATAGGTATAATATGATGGTATACCGATTGTCCTGAGAGTCCTTTTAAAAGGAGAATGATTTATTGAATATTTGTTCGATGATAATCCTAATCAAGTGATACAGAAAATATTACTTGATTAAGATTCAAGCATTATAGGAGAAGCGAGGATGAATGGATTTGCTGATTACATAGATGGATTAATTAACACCACTCATTTGCCAATAACATTTTCTGGGGAAAAATCAAATGCTCTAAACCGCTGGATGGTAAAGAGTGAGTGGAGAACCTGTATTGATTATACTGATAATAATCCTGTCTTGAGTACAGAGGGAAAGGTTTTGCCTGAAAATGACCTGCTCTTCCAGTCGCAGGATAAGATTGAGAAATCCTGGAGGTATTGCGTAAGTGATGATCAGTTCTTTTTGGGAAACCAAAGGACTTTCTTTGAATACAACTTTTTTGCTAAGTTGTTTTCTGAACAAACAGATAAGGTAATATATTCTCTTTGCAATGTCTACTGTTTGAACGAGAGGGAAATTACATTTTTTATTTTTGCGGTATCCCCTTTAAGAATGTGGGTAAACGGGGAATTGGTGTTTACAGGAAACTTTAAATATCATACAAGACCTTATTGCTTTACGTTCCACATGAAGCAAGGAAACAACAGCATCCTTGTTGAGCAGACATCTTTTTTGGAAGATATCTCAAAAAACCTGCTTCCAAAGGAATTTACAATCAAAATTCAGCCATCTGATTTTCTTATGAACGATAAGGCTAACTATTTTTTTGACAAGAAATTATTTGAGGACCAGAGAAACTCATATTTCATTTTCCCTAATTGTCCATTTTTTGATTTGGATAGTGATATAGGCATTACGGTTCTGCCTAAGTATTATAGTTCAGATAAAACTCAGACAGTCAGAATAAAGGCGCATGACACAAAAGGAAAAGAATTATGCTGCTATACCGCAGGGATAATGGAAAGAACCTGCCTTGAAATTGACAGGGAAGTAGAAGGAATAATCAGAATAACAGCAGAAGGTGTGCAAAATCCCGAAAGGACTTCAGAACTGTACGTTTTCAGAGGGGTTTTTGAAGACAAAACAAAAGCCTTGATGGAAATGGCTCAAAAGAAGGTGGGCTTAAGAGAAGAGGTTCTATACAACATAAAAAACCTTATAGAAACGATTGATTTAAAAACGGGATTTATAAAAGGTTCTCAGGAAATCATGCTTTCAGATATGCTTCTTTTTGTAATGAAGAGGATTTATGAACTTGAAATGACCCTAAATTCAGACAAATGCTGCAATAATCAAGACATGACAGAACTCTTAGGTAACAGCTTCATGCAGTTTGACAAGAGTGAAATAGACGATAGCTTTACTGCTTACAGTGTCTATATGCCCAAGAATTTCTGCAAAGACAGGAAATATCCGCTCGTAATTTTTATGTTTTATGGTTTTGGACTATCAACTTATCCTGATCTGGTGCTTGACAGGTATCCTGAAAGGCAGGAGTTTATTGATTCAGTAATGATAAGCATACCTGCGAGGGGTGGGCTGAACCGCGATTACATAAATGAGGTCAATTATTTTAACATTATTGAAAGACTTATAAAAAACTACAGCATAGACAGAGAACGAATATTTATTGTCGGTTCCTGCACAGGGGCTATGGAAGGCTTTGGACTTGCGCTTAAAATGCCACATCTTTTTGCTGCGGTTGCAGGAAACTGGAGTACACCAAAACTGGACCTTGCTGATCCTGATTTCAGCTATCTTCATAATGCGGATAACGTAATGACTTACCATTTGTTATCAATTGAGGACAGCATATTCAACTATTCAAGACTCCTTTATACACTCAAGCAGTTCAAAAGCTACAAGTACTGGAGTTTTTACAATTTCTCGCATATAGAAGCGGATATGATGATAGATTACAGGAAGCTTGTAAAAGAATTAACCTGTGAGAGGTCTGTTAGATACCCTAGAGAAGTGAATTTCAATGTCTGCGAACCTATATTTAACAAAGCTTATTGGGTGCAGGCGGAATTTGTTGAAGACTTAAGCCTGAAGGGGATAATTAATGCCGAAATTGCAGGCAGTGATGTGATACGGGTACATACGGAGAATATCGGGAAATTCAGCTTAATGGTAAACGCCGAGATGTTTGGCCTTGAAAGAGAAATTGAGCTTATTGTAAATGACAGTACTCAGAGAATTTGTCTTCCTGAATTTTCGAAGCTGACTGTTAAGATAAACGGTGGGAATTCAGAAATACGGGAAACAACTCTGACTACTGAAGAGTTTTACAACATGTATAATGATATATCGATAGATGAAAATCTGATGGGAATTAGACAGGTTTATTTAAAGAGGTGTATTATAGTAAGACCGGATAAACTTGAGGAAGGCCGAAAGGTCTTTGAAAAAAGGCTTTTTATATCACTAAGGCAGCCGTTGAAGGAAAGAAAGAGAAACTACAGATATGATCTGTACAAGGAAAGCGAGCTCGAAGCCGAAAAGCTAGGACAGAGTAATTTTATCTATTTCATGGATACCAGAAATATTAGTCAAAAGCAGAGAACGGTGCTGGATGATCTCGGCGTTCATGCAGGACCCATGAATCTTGAGTATGGTAATATGGAATACACAGGTAACTATTTTGCATTCTTAAAGTACAGGAATCCCTACTCAGAAGGGAAATTTGCGCTCGTTGTCCTATATAATGGTGAAACGGTGGAAAATGAGCTTCTAGACTTCTTAAATTCCTTTGATACAAACGGGTTGTTCTACAGTGATGCTGTAATATATTGCGATGGACATTACAGTTGCTTCAGAGAGATGATACATTAATAAGGGGAGAAGAATGAGTTTATTTAATTATAAAGAATAAATGATAATGAATATACTTAATACTGGAAAAAATACTGCTTATGATTTAATCAAGCAAGATTGTAAAACTCCTGTCTGTTTTTAATAATTGTTAGATGGAATACAAAATTAATTACTTCCAATCTGCCTAAAATTGGTTATAATATATTTACGAATGTTTTAAATAAATGGTAAGTGTGAAGAACTCTATTAGCAATGAAGTAATCAAAGGTGAGAATAGAAGGTGGAATTTAAACAACAGCTACCAAGTAGTAGCAATATCGCAAAAACAATAATTGCATTCTCAAATGGAGCTGGTGGAATTTAGAGACAGGATGATTATGAGATTCTATTGGTTGCGATTAGAGAAGCTGTTGTTAATGCGGTTGTATACAGAGACTAAGGTATTTCTGGGGCAGATAATAAAATTAATATTTTTGATGATAGGTTAGAGATAACCTCGCAGGGAGCAGCTTAAAGTGACTAATCTTAACAATTCAGGAAACAAAGAATAGCGGGTGGGGATTTATGGGATCCAAAAAACGAAATCATACTTTAATGAGTAGAATAATTAAATATTTTCTAATAGTCATTTTTAGTATGGTGTTATTGAATACATACTCAACCTTTAAGTTCAAAGCTTTCTACGGAAATTTTTATACAATGCTGACAAGGCTAGTGGATATTTATTCTATATCATATAAGATAGATAATATGTGTAAGGATATAGATAACTATGCGCATAGTGATGCTACAAATTATTTAACTGATTATAAAATACAGTTTGATTCTATTTTAGTTTTATGTAGTCATCTAAAAAATGAAACCTCTGGAGAGGAATATTATAAATTTTCAGATATTTATAATATGATTTTATCTTTTGATGAAAAAAGTAAAGCTATTATTTCAGATAATGATAAGCATGTTCAATTAATTTATATAAACGAATCAGTATCGGAATTAACTAGGCTCAAGGGATATATTGACGATGAAGTCAAGAATGTGTTGTTGGATCAGTTTGGTGCGGTAATGACATATTATAGAAAGTTTATAAACGATATTAGAAGCCAGCAGAATCTAATCTATTTCTTAACAGCATTAATAACTCTGATATGTATACTTATTGCCATTCGATTTTCAAGAGAGATTTCGCAGCCCATCCACCAATTGGTGCTGAATCTTGCAAAGGTTGCTAGAGGTGAGTTTGAAGTTGAAAAGATCAACATTAAAACAGATGATGAAATAGAAGTTTTAATAGAATCCTTTACCCTTATGACAGCTAAAATAAAAGAGCTAATTGAAGAAATAAAAGCCAAAGCGGATATTGAAAAAGAATTATCAAAAGAGCAGATAAAAAATCTGGAAATGTCCAACCTTCTAAACCAATCAGAATTAAAATTTTTACAGTCGCAAATCAATCCACATTTTCTTTATAATACTTTAAACAGCATATCTGC
>JAEZIB010000198.1 GCA_023416275.1 Bacillota bacterium
GAACGATAATGATTAAAGTAGGTAAAAGTAGGTTTATCCTCTATTTCATCAATTATTGCATCAGATAATCTTATTCCGAAGGTTATTGCATACTGATACTTTTTTAATTCATCTGGCAAGCAATTCACAACCTTTGACGTTCCCACAAATGTTGCTCCAAGCCCTAATATCAATGTTTCAAGTTCATTGTTAAATCTATTATCCATTACTAGCTAACCTCCATTTTAATAGTACCTCCACCAACACAAATAGTAATCATTGCTTGATTGCTCAAAAATGCGAAGAAAATGATGAAAACACGAAATCTAAACTTCGCATTACTCACTTACCAAATTTAGGCAATATGGAAATATTTTTTTTATTATGATATAATTATATTATTATAGCACAAAATAAGACTTATTTTTATTTTACAAAAGATATCAGGGAGGTTTTATGAATCCTATAGAAAGTAGAGAACTTGCCGAAAACAAGATAATATTATTGTATATCATTAACAATCTAGAAGCTCCTGTTTCTAACTTGCTTCTAACTAAAATAGTACTGGAAAATAAGCTTATGAACTATATATTCCTGCAGCAATATCTTGATGAACTATGCGAAGGAAAATTATTAGAAAAAATAGATAGTGATGATAAACTTTCATACAGAATATCTCCAGCAGGTAAGCAGAGCTTAGATTACTTTGTTTCAATCATTGCCGCTGGTACAAAGTCAAGAATCGATGAAGCCCTTACAAATAATAAAAAGCGCATAAAGCATGAAAGCAGTATAATTTCTGATTTTGTCGCAATTAATGAAAATCAGTATCTTATCAGTCTAAAGATACTTGAAGGCAATTTTACTTATATTGACTTAAAATTAACTGTAGGCAGTAAAAATGATGCCATAAAGATTTGTAATAACTGGACTCAAAATAATGAAAAACTATACAAAAAGATTTTATCTGATATAACAGATGAAGAATTTTAAATATAAATTATAAATTGTTAAGAATTACTTTTTTATAGAAGCACCAACCATAATCTATTGTTCAAAATTGCTAAGGTTATGGTTGATTTGCCTTGCTCTACATTCTCTTAATAATAGATTAAGTTGGTGCTTAACAAATGCAAGCCTTAAGCTTGCAATTTTCTTCTTGCCATAATCCTCTTTAACGCTGTTCAGATGGTTCTCACAAAACTTCAAGAATTTATAAGTATTTTGAACTTTATCTATAAGAGTTTTATCATTTATCAGCTTTATATCTGATGCTTGTATATATTCATAACTAATATTGGCAAAATTAAATTTATCTCTCATACTCTTCTCCCATCAAGCTTCAAATTAAAATACCACTATATATATTCCTAATATCATTTTTTTATGCTTAAAATAATATATTTTTTTATTTTTGGGTAAGTATGAGAATAATTCTATAATACTATTTCGTTCTTAAATATAAAAACAATATTTAATCACTGCTTACGAACTAGATTGCATATGGCTCTACTCGCTCCATCACCTCAACTGCGGCTATTTAATTATGCTATTTATTTGATACAAATATACAATCTGCGTATTAAAAGAAAAAAAGAACTACCTAGGTAGCTCTATTACTGAATTTTTTTCAGATTGTTTATACAATACAAATTTACTTCCAATTACTTGAACAATTTCTGACTGTGTCATCTCAGCAATTTCTTCACTTACTATTTTTGTATCACACTCTGCATTTTTTAGAACTGTCGCTTTAATTAATTCTCTTGCTTCTAAAGCATCAGAAAACTGTTTTACCATGTTATCATTTATTCCGCCCTTACCAACTTGGAAAATAGGCTGAATGTTATTCGCTAGTGACCTCAAATAGCTTCTTTGCTTACTTGTAAGCATATATTTCCTCCTATATATTTTATTTTTTCTCAGTATTCTTTCTTACTCAAAAGCTTAAATTAGTCAAAAATAATTATGAACCTATTACAGACAAAACTAAACTCAATTATTTTGAGTAATCAAACTCTGTGTCATAGATTCTTACAGTATCCCCTTCTTGAATACCCATTTCTTCAAGTGCTGAAATAACTCCCTTTTTCTTCAAAGCTCTTTGGAAATACTGTAGAGATTCAAAATTAGTTATATTAGTTGACCCCAAAACCTTTCTAAGCCAATTGCCCTCAACAACATAAACTCCGTTATCAATGTGAATTTCAAAGGGTTTCTCATCCTTTGCTGTATATACAACCTCTTCATCTTTGTTTTCATCTATCAAAATAGTATCAGGCAAGGTACTAAGAGTATTTGAAACATAGTACATTAGTTCCTTTAAGCCTTTGTTTGTAGCAGCAGAAATACCAAATACCTTAAAGCCTCTATTCTCAAGTTCAGCTTTAAAGGAAGCATACTTTTCTTCCGTTCCGGGAATATCCATTTTATTTGCAGCAACAATTTGCGGTCTGGATGCAAGCAGTTCATTATATCTTAGCAATTCTTTATTAATAGTTTCAAAATCCTCTATTGCATTGCGGCCTTCAATTTCAGATACATCAACAACATGCACCAGCAGCTTAGTTCTTTCTACATGCCTTAAAAATTCATGTCCGAGACCAACGCCCTCACTAGCACCTTCAATTAACCCCGGAATATCAGCAATTACAAAGCTTTTTCCTTGGTCAATTTTAACCACTCCAAGATTAGGTACTAATGTTGTAAAATGATAATTCGCAATTTTAGGTCTTGCAGCAGAAACCATTGATAATATAGTTGATTTGCCTACATTGGGGAAACCAATAAGACCAACATCTGCGATTACTTTCATCTCAAGAATCAAAGAATACTCTTCACCAATATCACCGCTTTTTGCAAAGTTTGGAATCTGTCTAGTTGGTGTGGCAAAGTGCTGATTACCCCTACCGCCTTTTCCGCCTTTTGCAATAACGCATCTTTGGCCTTGTTTTATCATATCAACAAGTACTACTCCAGTATCTTCATCCTTTATTATTGTTCCCAACGGAACCTTAATAATTAAATCTTCGCCGCTTTTACCGGAGCAATTTGAAGTACCACCATCTTCCCCTGCTTGAGCCTTAAAATTCTTTTTATATTTAAAATCAATTAAAGTATTTACGCCTTCATCAACTTCAAATATAATGTCTCCGCCTTTTCCGCCATCACCGCCGTCTGGGCCCCCTGCCGCTATATATTTCTCACGATGAAATGAAACACATCCATTTCCGCCATTTCCAGCCTTAACATTTATTCTAGCACTGTCCTTAAACATTTTTTTCTCCATTTCCAATCCGGATAAGTATCTATTATCTTAATCATATCCAAAAAAAAGCAAACTAATCTATTAAAATCTATTGAGAGCCAATTACACTATACGCTTTTTCCTTACTATTGTGTTGCCTAGTTTCAGTAAATTGTTGTGTATAATTCCTATATTCTAAAAAGACGGTATGCTACCGTCTTGATATATACCCAAAGACTCTGAACACAGTTTGGGTTTGAATTCATTTTAAAATTCGTGTTCACAGATATAACATTGTAAATATCAAAAAGGTAGAAAATGCATATCACATTTTCTACCTCTTATTATGCGTTTAATGCGATAATAAAGTCATTTTGACTTTGTCAAAATGACTCAGTCAGCAGTTACAATCTTAACCTGCTTCTTGTCTCTGCCAAGTCTTGCAAACTTAACCTTTCCATCCTTTAATGCAAACAAGGTATCATCCTTACCAATACCTACGTTCTCGCCAGGATGAATTTTTGTACCCCTTTGACGAACAAGAATGTTTCCAGCTAGTACAAACTGGCCATCAGCTCTTTTAACGCCAAGCCTTTGAGCCGCACTATCACGACCATTTCTAGAACTACCAACACCCTTTTTATGAGCAAAAAGTTGTAAATTAACCTTTATCATGAGACTACACCTCCTCATCCATTACCTTCACATAGTCCGGATAAGCATACTCTATTTGTTTGAATCCTATTTCCGCAGTAGCCATAATTATATTGGCATCATGTCTTATTTGGGGCGATAAATCCATATCAAGCTTACAGGATACAAAACCATCTCTATCCCTTCGCTTATAAAAACCCTTCAAGCCTATAATATCCTCAATAGCTCCTAAAGCTGTAAGCGTAATTGCAGAAACTGCTGAACATACAATATCACTGCCTTCTTCGGCATAGCCTGCATGTCCTTTAACAACAAACTGTTTAATATTTCCTGCTAAATCCTTACCTATATTAACTTTAATCATTAATCTTTTTAATCCTTAAGCATTAATCTTTTCAATTTGAACCTTTGTATAAGGCTGTCTGTGTCCTTGCTTCTTTTTAATGTTCTTTTTTGGTTTGTAATGAAAAACTGTAATTTTTTCACCTTTACCATGGTTAAGAACCTTAGCACTAACAGAAGCAGTTTCTAGTATTGGAGCTCCGAAGTTAACTGTTCCATCTTTTGATACTGCAAGAACTTTATCAAAAGTAACTGCTTCTCCTTCTTCTACGAAAAGTTTTTCAACGAAAACAACATCGCCTTCTTGAACTTTATACTGTTTTCCACCAGTCATTATAATTGCGTACATGATACACCTCCTACTAACAGTCTCGCCGACAAAATGACATTTACACATCACAGGCAATAGTTATAAAGTCTAACTTTATAAGCTATATTTAAAAAGCCCTGGCCGAGCGGCTACCGATATAGTTTAGCATAGTAACGAGTCAATGTCAATTACTTTGATTTTTAACCCATTTGGTTTTAAATCACCTGATGAAGAAGCTGAAATCTTCACATCTACTTTTTGAGCTGCATTGGAATCATAAATTTTAGTTATATTCTCTTCAATTATGGACACAACCGAAGGATGTACTTCTAGTACTACTCCTTTAGCTTTGGTAGTACTGAGATATTCCTTTATTTTTTTCAAAACCTCCATAGCATTTGTTTCAGAAGTATATACCTTTCCAGTTCCTTCACAAAGCGTACAGTCACAGGTCATAATAGTAGAAAGCTCTTGTCTCATTTTCTTTCTGGTCATTTCAACAAGACCCAGCTGCGTCATTCCAAGAACTATCGCTTTAGTTCTATCACTTTTAAGACATTGCTTTAGAGAGTCAAGCACCATTTGCTGATGCTCACTGTCATTCATGTCAATAAAATCGATTATTACTATACCGCCAATATCTCTTAACCTCAGCTGCTTTGCGATTTCTCTGGTTGCTTCTATATTTGTTTTAAGAACAGTATCTTCTAAGTTATTATTCCCAACGAACTTACCTGTATTTACATCTATTACAGTAAGTGCTTCAGTTTTATCTATAATTATATATCCACCGCATTTCAGCCAAACCTTTCTGGAAAGAGCTCTCTGAATTTTTGTTTCTATCTGGTAATAGTCAAAAATATCATAATCCTTTCGAAATAATTCAACTCTGTTTTTTAGAGTAGGTGAAATCATCTCAACTAAATCAATTACCTTATAATACTCTTTTTCATCATTAATGACGAATTTATCTATATCCCAAGTGAATAAATCTCTAACAGACCTATAGACTAAATTAACGTCCTTGTGGATACATCTTGGAACAGGCCCGCTGCTTTCCATTTGTTTAATCTTTGACCACAGCTTAGTAAGAAAAGAAACATCTTCAATAAAATCTTCCTCATTCTTACCCTCAGATACAGTCCTAACAATTAGTCCCATATTATCAGGCTTTAGTTTCTCTGCTATTCTTTTAAGCTTTTGTCTCTCCTCATCACTTTCAATTCTGCGAGATATCCCAACATAATCAGCATTCGGCAACAATACCAAGTTCCTTCCAGGCAAAGTTATATGTGTTGATACCCTTGGTCCCTTAGTCCCAATAGGCTCTTTTATTACTTGAACAGTTAGTTCCTGTCCTACTTTTAATATATCCGAAATGCTGTATTCAGCATAATCCCGATATACCTCTATTTCATCATCAGAATAATCTTTTTGTGGAATTGCATCCCCTACATATAAAAATGCATTTTTTTCATATCCAATATCAATAAATGCAGCTTGCATACCAGGTAAAACACTGCTAACCTTGCCTCTATAAATATTACCAACAAGTCCTTGATGACTTGTTCTCTCAATATGAATTTCTGCAAGTTCTTTATCCTCAAGTATGCCAACCCTAATTTCTGCTGCATTGACATCTACTATCATTTCATTAATCATCCAATCACCTCAAATGTTACTATAAAACAAGCCCGTCCATTGGATCTAGAAGTTGGTCCTGAGCCATAATAAATAGCTTTTCTCTATGAATTCTTTCAATTTCATAATCAAGCTTCATAAAATCAAATATAGACCCAATTAAAAGATCCGGCTTCAAATTTGCTTTGCTTCCAGCACTAACCAGCATAGAAAATTTAATAATATTAAAGTCACCGCATGGCTGAAATTCAAAGCTCAAATCGAAAATCATATCCCGAATATTTGTATCCTTAATTCCGCTTTTAGTTCTCTTTTTAACAATTATTTCATGCTGAGCAAGATATTTATTCAAACTTGCTTTTATATCTCTTTCTGTGCACTGCGATTTAACACCAACAACTACAGAGTATCTAGATGCAGCAATTAAAGCCATTATATTCTCTTTTGACTTTCTAGACTTTGCGGCCAATATCTCCAGCCCTTTTGGCAGTTGTGAATTTAATCTTTCTATAAATTCATTAACAGACATCTGCTCATCTGTAATTTCAAAATCACCATATTCAGCCTCACTTGTAACACCAACACTCAATGGCAATCCAAAAACCATGTTTGGATGCGGATTAAAGCCTTGTGAATATGCTATAGGAAGCCTTGCCCTTCTTATTGCACGTTCAAACACCTTCATCAAGTCAAGATGCGATATGAACTTAACCTCGTCGCCACGCTTAAATTTAGTTCGAATATTAGCCAATGCCGTTACCTCCACAAATACCACTTTCGAATACAGCAGCTCCACATCCACCGCAATTTACTCTACAGTTTGGTGTAATCTTTTCCTCATAAGCTTTTTTACTTTCACTTATCAAAAACTTCTTTGAAACACCTATATCTATATGATCCCAAGGCAAAATTTCATCATATTCCCTTTTACGTGTTGCATAGAAATACGGATCAATGCCACACTCCTCAAAAGCCTTCATCCAAATATCATATTTAAAATATTCGCCCCAACCATCAAATTTACATCCTAGTTCCCATGCCTTAATTAAAGCCTTACCAAGTCTTCTGTCTCCACGGGCAAAAACAGCTTCTAAAAAACTTAGTTTATTTTCGTGATAATTATATGTTATCTGCTTTGAACGTACCTTGTCCTTTAAAAGCATTTGCTTTTGAGTTACATTTTCAATACTGTCCTGAGCTTCCCACTGAAAAGGAGTGAAAGCCTTTGGAACAAATGTGGCTGTGCTGACAGTAACATTTAAACCCTTGCCTTTTTTCTGCATTGGTACTCTTTTGTAGGCATGTACAACCTTATGAGCCAAATCAGCTATTCCTTCTACATCCTCAATAGTCTCTGTAGGCAAGCCCAGCATAAAATATAACTTGACGCCATGCCATCCACCATTAAACGCAAGTGAAACAGCACTTAACAAATCCTCTTCTGTTATACCTTTATTAATTACATCTCTAAGTCTTTGTGTTCCCGCTTCCGGCGCAAAGGTCAATCCACTCTTTCTCACCTTTTGTGCTTTTTCCATTAAATCCAAAGAAAAAGAATCTAGTCTTAGGGATGGAAGGGATAACCCTACTTTTCTCTCATTCATTTCATCAAGAAGCTCTGTTGTAAATTCTTCTAATTGGCTGTAGTCACTAGTACTAAGTGATGTAAGTGATATTTCCTCATAGCCAGTACTTTCCTCAAGCTTTTTAGCTAATTCCATCAATCTTTCATGACTTTTTTCTCTTACGGGTCTATAAATAAAACCAGCCTGACAAAATCTGCAGCCTCTGATACAGCCTCTGAAAACCTCTAGCATTATCCTGTCATGGACAATGTCAGTATATGGAACAATTATATTATCAGGAAAATAAACCTTGTCTAAATCCTTTATAATACGCTTTTTTATTACAACAGGATACTGTGGCTCTATTGGTGTAAAGCTTTTAATAGTACCATCTTCATTATAGTCAAACTCATAAAATGAAGGTACATAAATACCCTCTAGCTTCGCTATTTCTTTGAGAAAAGCCGTTCTTGTCTTTCCTGTACCCTTCCATTTTGAATATTCATCCATAACTTCATTAATAATATCTTCGCCTTCACCAAGCATAAAGAAATCAATAATGTCAGCAAGTGGCTCTGGATTGTATGCACATGGTCCCCCTGAACAAACAAATGGGTCATTATCCTTTCTATCTGCTGTCATTAGTGGTACACCCGCTAAATCAAGCATATTTACAATATTAGTAAAGCTCATTTCATATTGAAGAGTAAAGCCAATAAAATCGAAGCTTTTTATTTCGTCTTTTGTTTCAAGAGAGTATAAAGGTATATTATTCTCACGCATTTTAGCTTCCATGTCAGTCCATGGCGCAAATACCCTTTCGCAATAACAGTCCTGTCTTTCATTTAACAGATGATATAATATTTTCATCCCAAGATGTGACATCCCAATTTCATAAGTATCAGGAAAGCAAAATGCAAACCGTATATCTACAGTTTTTGGATCTTTAATAACACTATTCCACTCATTTCCTGTATATCTTGAGGGTTTTTCCACACTTTTCAGCAATCCGTCTGACAGCTTAATGCTCATTTTTATCTCCATTTCTCATTCGTAATAATTGAATTGTAATTAAATAAATTCTATTATTCCAAGTTTATGTGTGTAATATTGTTATACAGCAAAAATATAAGCGCTCTCCATATTATGAAAGTCGCTTAATATAATGGTCGGAGTGATGCGATTTGAACGCACAACCTCTTGCTCCCGAAGCAAGCACCCTACCGTTGGGCTACACCCCGAAATATTTGAATTAATGCTTCTATTATTTCGCATATATATCGAAGATAATAACCATCATTTCTCTAACTCTTATATTTTATATCTAAGCTTTATAATTTGCAATACAAAGTATAGGGTTCTGTATATAATGAAACTTTAATAAGTTCATTAATATTATTTTTAGCTACATTCATATCATACATAAATATTTCTTTAATATTTTTGCCTAATAGAATTATATTTTTATATTCTTAAAGTCATCTATTCTTTTAGTTATAAATTCTAACACCTGCTTATGCTCGGCTTTTCCATTGCCAGATATTATAATAGGCTCTCCAAAAGATATGCATATAGGTTCTTTTCTTCTAACTGGACCAATATCCTTAATCAGCTTTCCATTTCCCCAAAAATCAGTCTTAATAGCAATGGGTATCACCGGAACACCTGCCTCCTTTGCCAGCTTAATGCCCAAAGAATTAAACTTTTCCGGGTCAAACTCCACACGTCTAGTACCTTCAGGAAACAAAACAACTGACGTACCTTTGGCAATAATGTCTTTTCCTTGATTGATTACGTTAATTAAATCTTGCCTTGAGTTCTTTCTTGAAACAATTATTGGATCAAGACTTTTCATTATTGGTCCAAAAGCAGGAATAGAAATAAGAACATCCTTAATAACAAATGTCATTTTTTTTATTGGAACTATAATACAAGGGAAAACAAAAGTCTCTAATGTACTCATATGGTTACTTACAAATACAACAGGTCCTTTTGCTTTTTTTATATTTTCCATTCCGTCAATAAATATCTTTCCGCCACAGTTCTCAATATTTTGAAGAATTTTATAACTTGAGTCTGCAAATCTATCCATACTATAACTACCTTTGCCCACTAACCGCCTTGCTTGTATAATTACTTTCACATAAGTATATACAAAATACCATCTGGTATTCAAAAATAGCTTGTCAAAAATAATTCTTTTATTTCCGCTTGTCTGATACTTATCCCCATTAAAAAATTGCTTACCCAAAATATCACATCCCAAATTATATGTTATAATCTAATTGAACTACCTCTAAAGTTCTGTTCAAAACCTACTGAGCAATTCTATATAATTGCCACATTTCCAGCTTATAAAGACAACTTTCGATAACTATCAGTTATTATATATCACAAAACCTTCCATGTCTACCACCCATCCTTATTCATCTATATGCTTTAAAATACATTTTAATTCTATCTTATTGCCCTTATGAATACAAATATATCAAGGAGGCATTATAGTTTTCTATTGTATGTTTTCTCTCTTTTAAACTGATGTAGAATGGTTATCAGCTTTAAAAATTTGTTTTGTAGTAATATGGTTGATTTTGAGTTCACAAAACTAATATAAATTGAAACTAAGTATACTGATGAAGCATATATTGTCCAATAGTTAACCATAATTTTATGCCTAGATTAGGCGTCAAAGGTTATCAGCTCGAAAAATAAGTTTGTTCCACATGTTGCATTTTCGAGCCTCAAAAGCCACAAGTGGTTTTTGTCAGTTTAATAAATAAATCAGTGCAAAATACTGTGAAACACTGGTTACTATATAGTTTAACATATTATGCCTAGAATGGGCGTGGGAGGTTAATATGAGTAGATTTAGATTTACTTTTATTATAACAAGCAGAAGAAAATTGTCTCTTTGCATAATTTTAATATTTTTTATTATACTCGTTGCATTTTCTATTTCAAAGCTGAATTATCCACATGATACTAAGGACTTGGAGGTTGACAATTCCACGACTAAACCCGTAATATCTCCTGAAAACGAAAACAGACAATTGAAAGGTATATTATCCAGTATTCTTCCTTCAGATAGCAAATTACTATTTGAAAGCAGCTCGAGAGTAATTTCAGATGTATATACTCCAAGTACTATTCCTACAATTACACCTAAAGAGGTCCTTGAAAAAGGAAAATCTTTGTCTTATATATTTACTTACACAAACGAAGAATATCGTCGCCCAATTTATTCTGAGACATGGAAGCAGGCATATTATCAAGGTTGGCTCTATCTTCCGCGTAAAATAATATCTGCTAGACATAATCTTTTCATATATATAGGCAATTCAAATGATATTTTTAATTTGGAAGGTGAATTAGGATTTTATCCATCTGTGTCAATTGATGATCAAAACCACATTAACATAATGATCTATAATTTTGATTTGCATAAAGTAGTTCAGTTAGGAAACCAATTAGTCCTTTCTGGAATACCAACAAAAAAAGGTGTTCAGATAATATCAATAAAAATAAATGAAATTGCTATCCAAAACGAAGCCGAACAGCTTTCAATACAGTTATGCACTCCAACAGGATTAGAACTAGACTACCAAACTGTAAACTTCCCTCAAATCCCAAATGGTACAGATGATTTTGGTGCCGTTGAAGAAACATTTTTAAACATAAGTAGTGTTAATAATGTAGCAGATGAAAATACTCATCTTAAGCAAGAACTTAAACACTATATCTCAGATTCATCAAATCCAATTTACTTCCAATATAATGGAGGGTATCAGACCTCTAATGTATTAAGTGAAATTATAGACTTGGAAAATGCCATAAATTGCTCTTCCCCCATAAATTATAATATTATATACGATAATAAAAAATATATAAGTCCTATCTATCATCCCGAGTGGAAGAAGCATTCTGACAAGGATTGGTGTTATATTCCTAGAAAAATGTATCTAAACATGAAAAAGCTGTTTGTTCTGTCTTCAGACGAGGATGTTGCCTTTGATTTATGTGCCGAATTAGGATTTTTTGAGGAATACCCTTCCATTAGCAAAGATCAGGTCGGGCTGCTGGTAAATAATTTTTCTGTATCAAAAGCACGTATTTTTGAAGATAATATTTTATTATCCGGAAGTCCATCTAGAACAGGCATTCAAATTGTTTGCTTAGAAAAAGACAAGTTAAAACATAAGGAATATGCTGTAAGATTAGTTACAAAAGACTTATGTGAAATAGATGTAGATGTTATAAAAAATTGAATTAGTCAATTATTACAAAAACGCATATGTTATTAAAAACACAAAAAAACAATCTGTATACACAAACTATATAGATTGTTTTTCACTGTATTTTTCAAAATTGCCAATTCAACTTTCACACATATAAAGTCCATCAGTGCTAATGTTTGAATAGTTTTTTGCCAAAATATTTACTTTAATTTATATATAATATTTGTTCTATTGATTACCGTAATAAATACATATGCTAACAAAGCGCTAACAGCTCCTTGTATTAAATTGCCTGGCAACTCTGTAACAATAGTCATAAGTGCTAGATTTTTATCAATTAGCCTTAATACAACAAGCTCAAAAATAAAATACCCTGAAGCCATAACCAATACACCAACAGCTAATGCCGTTATTCTTCGGATAACTGATTTTGTATCATTGTTACTTTTGTTTGCGATTGCACCAACTATATATCCCTCAAGCCCTTTAACAATAAAAGTAATAGGAGCAAATACGAAAGAGCCCAAGACCAAATCTGCCAAAGCTGAACCAAACGCACCTGCAACAAAACCTGATTTTCTACCTAGAAGTATTGCTGCAATCATAATAACAGCATCTCCTACATTAAAATATCCCTGTGCTATAGGACTCGGTATATGCAAAAATGGCAAAAAAGTAATCAAAAATACTAAAGCTGTCATTAATCCATTAACAACTAATTTTTTTGTAGAAATTTTATTCATAAATCAATCCCCTAGCTTTAAATAGTGAAGAATCTAAAAACAAATTATGTTTTAGTTATTCCTCTTCTATTCTAATTGCATTTAAAACTCTATCAATATAGTTCATTTCTTTTAGTTTTGAGATGTTACTGTTTAATTCTTTTTCCACAGCCACTGGAGTAATAAATGCAAACTGATTCTTTTTCGAGCTTATTTCAACAAACCTTAACTCTTGAC
Source organism: Bacillota bacterium (assembly GCA_023416275.1). Taxonomy (GTDB): domain Bacteria; phylum Bacillota; class Clostridia; order Acetivibrionales; family DSM-1351; genus Ruminiclostridium. The sequence goes on from JAEZIB010000198.1 coordinate 12,933, forward strand.
CAAATGCAGAATAAATATTTTTCTTGGCTTCTTCAATATTGCCAGCCTCAACAATCACCAAGAATTTAGACATACTCTCCTCAATAGCAAGAATATTGTTATCATTATTTCTAACCCATACGTTGTTAGTTCCAAAATCAGGATGCTTGGCAATATCTATTATATCAGCCACCACAGCACTTGCCGTAGGCATCTTGCCCGCTCCTCTTCCATAAAACATAGCATCTCCAATAGCATTGCCTTTTACAACAATAGCATTAAATACGTCCTCAACATTTGCTAATGGATGCTCCTTTGAAATGATAGCAGGACTAACTCTAGCAAAAATTTTGCCATTAACCTTTCTGCTTATAGCTATTAGCTTAATAACACCGTTAATTGCCTCCGCATATTTCATATCGTCTGTAGTAATCTTTGTAATGCCCTCAGTATATATATTTTCTGAATCAACGTATTCGTTGTATGCTATAGAAGATAAAATTGCAAGTTTTCTGCAAGTATCGTGTCCCTCAACATCGGCAGTTGGATTTTGTTCCGCATATCCGTTTTGCTGAGCTTCCTTTAGTGCTTCTTCAAAGCTTTTTCCATCCTTTTTCATATGAGTAAAAATATAATTTGTAGTTCCGTTTAGTATACCGGTAATTCCATTAATCTCGTTAGCTGCAAGGCATTGGTTAAGAGGGCGTATTATTGGTATTCCACCGCCTACACTTGCCTCAAATAGATAACTCACTCCATTTTCCTTTGCCAGCTGCAAAAGCTCAGGACCTTGTGATGCGACAAGTTCTTTATTTGATGTTACTACACTTTTACCTGACATCAAAGCCCTTCTTGTAAAATCAGCTGCAATTGTTGCCCCACCTATAGTCTCTACAACTATATCTACACTGGTATCATTAAACACATCATCTGCATTTTTAGTCAAAAGGTCTGCATAAGGACTATTAGGGAAGTCGCGAATATCGAGAATCCATTTAACCTTTATTTCTTTTCCTGCACGATGTGCTATACTTTCATTGTTGATTTTAAGAACTTCAGCAACTCCACATCCTACTACCCCAAACCCTAAAATAGCTACATTAATCATATTTACCTCCCACGTTCACTAACTCACAAAATATATTGAAATTATTGTATTAACTCTTTACACATCATATAAGCTGCTTACTTCATTACGCTGGCAAAAACCACTTGTGGTTTTTGAAGCTTGAAAAGGCAAAATGTTAGTACAAACACTCATAAACTGGCAAAAACGCTTGCATTTTTGGTGTTCGAAAACGCACCATGTTTGCACAAACTTTGATAAACTGGCAAAAAAAACACTTGTGGTTTTTGAAGCTTGAAAATGCAGAATGATAGTACAAACAATAATAAACTGGCAAAAACGCTTGCGTTTTTGTAGCTCGAAATTGCACCATGTACATTTAAGCCCTGCTTTTCGAGCTATTATCGTGCCAATATTTCGCATTTTCTGACGCCTTCTATCTTTTCAATTTCACTCATCAACTTTTGCATATCATCCTTCATTTCAAAGGTTTCAATAGAAACAGTTACATCAGCCAAACCATTAATCGGAATATTCTGATTAATAGTTAAAATATTAGCCTTGGCAGAAGCTATTTTATTAATAATACTTGAAAGTATTCCCGAAAAGTCTTCAACTACAAAAAACAGTGTTAAAACCTTTCCTCTTGAGGTTTCATAAAAAGGAAATATATAGTCTTTATACTTATAATAAGCACTTCTGCTAATTCCAACTTCTTTAACAGCATCATTGACAGTTTTTATCTTACCAGTACTTAATATTTTCTTAACTTCTATTACCTTAGAAAATACTTCAGGTAAGATAAACGAATCAACTAGAAAAAAAACCGATTCCTGTTTCATACGCCCTCCTGTCCGTGTCATACGTACAATTGTATTTCCTTGGTGATATATTAGCACATTTTCAATTTCTTTGCAACCAAAAAAGATATATTAATCAAATAATCCGATTAATATATCTTTTGCTTTTATTCTGTAAAATAAATATTACTTGCAAAGAAAAAACTGGCAACAACCTTGTCACTACATATTTATAAATAGTTAACTATCAAATATTTCTATGCTTCCATCTTAAGAGTTTCTTTTACTTTATCTATCATTTTTGAAGGTTCACATGTCTCCTTGTGAAGAACAGGTTTATCTTTAAGTTCCTTAAGTGGTTCAGGAATTTTAAGCCCCGACTTTTCATTAAGCACTGATAAAAGCTCAAATTCGGACTTACCAGTAATAGCGTCCTCTCCTGAAATAGCTTTAACAACACTCTCATTAAATTTGTATGGGCTGGCTGTGGAAACAATAACAGCCTTTGTAATATCACTAGTTGAAATTACATACTTATCATATACGTCAACAGCGACAGCTGTATGAGTATCCAACACATAACCTGTCTCTAAATATACACTCTCAATGGTTTTAAGAGTATCACTGTCATTTGAATAATCAGCCCAAAATATATTTTGAATTTTCTTTTTTGTGTCTTGGTCCACTTCATATGAACCTTCACTGTTTAGCTTGCCCATCCATTCATTTACCATCTCTGAATTGCCTTCAGTAATTAGATATAAAAGTCTTTCCAGATTACTAGAAATCAAGATATCCATAGATGGTGAAAGGGTCTTCTTGAACTCTCTGTTTTTATTGTATATGCCAGTATTAATAAAATCTGTTAAAACATTATTATCATTTGAGGCACATATTAACTTGTTTATTGGCAAGCCCATTTCCATTGCGTAATATGCAGCGAGAATATTGCCAAAATTACCTGTTGGAACTACAAAGTTTATTTTATCGCCAATCTCAATTTCTTTATTCTTGAGCATATCTGCATATGCAGAAAAATAATAAACTATCTGTGGAACCAATCTTCCCCAGTTTATAGAGTTGGCAGAAGAAAATTTATATCCATTGTTCTCCATTAGAGTGAGAACATCTTTATCACTAAATATGCGTTTTACGCCGTTTTGTGCATCATCAAAATTTCCGTTTACAGCAACTGAAAAAGTATTGCTACCTTCTTGAGTTACCATTTGCATTCTTTGAATTTCACTAACACCTTGATTTGGAAAAAACACAATAATCTTTGTACCTTCAACATCTTTAAAACCTTCAAGAGCTGCTTTTCCTGTATCTCCTGAAGTAGCAACAAGTATGACAATTTCTTTGTTTTCACCTGTCTTTTTCAACGCTTTTACAAGAAAATGTGGGAGTATTTGCAGTGCCATATCTTTAAAAGCACTTGTAGGTCCATGCCACAGCTCTAGGATATTAACTGATTCATACAATTTGTGTATGGGTGCTATGCTATCTGATTCAAATTTTTTAGCAGTATACGCCTGGCTGACACAATCCATTAATTCACTTGAAGTATAATCATCTAAATATCCTTCTAATATATTTAAAGCTCTCTCTTGGTAACTTTGTTCACTCATTTTTAAAATTTGCTCATTACTAAAGTGAATTATATTTTTGGGTACAAATAGCCCTCCGTCTTCAGCAAGTCCTTTCTTTATGGCTTCTGCTGAACTGACACTTGCACAATTTCCTCTGGTACTTCTATATAACATTTTTACCTCCCACGAAATAATCACCCTATTAAAATATCAGGATCAATTTACAAAATCTATTAATAATAAAAAACAAATATTCTAATCCTATTAGACTAAATAATATAATAAATCTAAAAAAAATGCAATCTCAATATAAGCATTTTAAGGCTAATATACCTTTATTTAAAACACTCTCCACCCTTGGTTTTTCTTTTGCATACCATAAATAAGCTTTTGTGCTGATGTTTTACCCTGATTACATAGAAATTGTATTTCATTTTCAGTGTTATCTAAGTTAAAAATTGGTTGATTACCAGTAATGATATGTGCAATATTATCAATATTATATGAATTCTTAGGAACACCCGTATCATGGGATACAAAGAGCAGTTTTTTTAGTATATTTTCATCCTTAAGGAAATCTTTACCGTACTTACCCACCAATTTCAGACCAATAATGATGTTTGATTGAGTACTGTCAATGAGCCAAACAGGAAAATTGTCTAAAACTCCCCCATCAATTATATAGTGAGGCTTTATGATATTATTTTCTTTTTTCATTTGAATAACTGGTTCAAATATAAAGGGTACACCCATACTCATTCTAACAGCTCTTGCCACCTCTAGTTTATCTGGTTCAATATTATAAAGAGCAATGTCATCTGGAAGAACTATTACCTTCCCCATATTTGCATCAACTGCTGTCATCCTCACCTTGTATCCACGCGGATTAACCTTGTCAGCAATTCCCCCTCTAAAATCATTAAAAGTATAAATTCCTTTGTTTGCAAGAATATTTGCCACCCAGTTTTCGAAAAGCTCACCACTAATAAAAGCATTTTTTATACTAAAAGCAATCAAATTTATCAGAAAATTACCTCTTGTCCCCTTAAAATCTTGGATATCCCTCTCTACAAGCTGAAGCTCTGGGTAGTCTTGTTTATGCAGTAATGTAAAAATATCATTATCGTTAAAGGCCTTTTTGCCCTCTGTCATATTTCTTATTTTTTCTGCTATTGATATGTCTAAGTAATTGCCCTCCCTAAGCTTTAACCCACTAAAATCAAATTCCTTTAGTAGTTTCATTAGCTCTTTTGCTGAATACCCAGCTCCAATTAACGCTGCAGTGAGCGCTCCCGTAGATACACCTGCAACATTTCCAAGAATACTATATTTTTTTTCAAGCTCTTCATATGCTCCAATAAAGACAACTGAATTAATTTCTCCTCCACTAAATACAATATTTAACACACGATTTGCAACACCCATTTCCTAATCCCCTCAGAACAAAATGTATCTAATGTATATATATTATTGTTCTTTGCTAATTAGTATATTGTACAATCCTAAGTATTTGATTTTTTAAGTAGAAGGGTTGATACTCGCTATATATAAAGAAAATTGAACTCAGCAGAATATATTCTTTTCTTGGCAATATTTGAAAAATATATGGTATTCAAAACAAACAAGTTGGCAAAGCAATCTTAACAAAAAGCATAAGATTTATGTAAAACCTTATGCTAAATGGAATATTTATTGTTTTAGCTTTCTTTATAGAATTATTACTTATACTTTCGCACATAAGTCTATCGGTGTAGGAGAATTATCAATGGTTTGTTGCTAAAATAATTGCATACATTAGTAATAGTTCATTTTAACTGCGATTATAAGGCTTACTGTATAGCTTTAAGTCTGTCTTTAGCATATTTTATATATGCTGATTTTGGATATTCATTGATAAGTTTTTCATATGTTACTTTTGCCTTTTGTATTTCATTTACCTCTACGTAGCTTTTTCCCAGAATATATAATGCTTTGTCAGCAAAGTTCCAATTATCGCCTAGAGCAAATAACTTTTCAAGCTTTTTAACTGCTTCAGCGTACTTTTTATTTTTATATAGTGTGTTCCCATCTGTAACTAATTGATTGGCAGCACCTAATAGCACTTTATCTTTTACTGAATTATATTTTGCTTTTAAATCAGCTGAAAGTTCATCAACTTTTAGAGACATTAATTTGTCTGCCGCCTCAATATACTTTTTTTGATTATAAAGAGCAGAAATTTGGGAAACTTGAGTTGAAAGCTCATATTGCTTTAACTTTGTGTTTGCAGCTTCAAGTTGTTCTTTTAATTTATCCAGTTCTGCAAAGGAGTTATTTTCTGCCATTACCTGCTGCTGCTGTTCAGTAGCTGTTTGCTCAGCAGCATCGACATCTCTCGTCTCTCTTGCAGTTGCTAAAAAAAGAATTATTGCAGCTATAAGGCAAATTACACTAAATGCACTTAAAATTACTACAGTATGTGGCTTTTTAAACTGAGAACTTATTTTTTCTAATACGATGTTCTCGGCAAGTATATCATTTGAAATAATACTGCTTTTTGGTACAGGCTCTTTTAGTTGTTTATTTGTAGTATAATTAGTTACCTTATTTTTTGATCTGGTTATTTTTTTGTTGGAGGCATTTTCTGTGATACTAATAAAATTCAGATAGTCTGCTGCTTTTATAGCATTGTTCTCCCGTTCCACAATACTTCCAAAAAGCTCTTCTGCCTTTTCCAATTGATTTGTATATGCATAACATAAACCCAATAGGTTTACTGCCTCGTAGAAATTAGGATTGATAGACACTACTTTTTTGAGCTCAATCATTGCAATATCTTCGTTGCCTGCTTTTAGATACTCAATTGCTTTATTATACAGTTCTACAGAATTAATGACCTTTTCTGTTTTTTCTCTATTTGTGGCAAATTTCTCTATATCGATAGGTCCGAAGCTTTTTATCTCTTGATTTAAATCCATGAACATTAGCTCCTTTCAAAGTATAAATACTTTTATCCTCCCATGTTGTCTGCCACCCATATTGCTCCCACTTATCTATATTATTGTATAAAGGTAGCTGCGACCCTGGATAACCATTTCTTGTTTCCACCTCAAGCTAAGCTATCAAAATGATAGTCTCTTATTTCTGACCCTTGTTTTATATATATATTTTCCTTATTTCTCCAATCATATATAACGATCCAAAAACACAAATAATACTATGCTCATCAATGTTCTTATATGCTAGCTTTAAACTATTCTCCAAAGTAATCCCATCCATAACATTATCAGAATATTGCTTCAAAACATTAGAAAGTTCATTTGATTGTAATGCTCGTTCATTGTTTGGAGTTACTGTTATTATTAACTTTGCCTTTTTAGCCAGCATATCCATTGTCTTTTGATAATCCTTGTCTTTAAGGAAGCCCACGATAAATATTTTGTTTTTATCTATAAAATATTTGTCAAGTGCAGCATTTAAAGCCTGCCCGCCTTCAAAATTGTGTGCACCATCAATTAAAATCAAAGGATTTTTATTAATTATTTCAAGCCTTCCAGGCCATGTTGTTTTTGATAAACCATCCTTAATATTATTATAATCAATATTAAAACCTTTATTAATTAAAATTTCACAAGCATCAATTGCCAATGCAGCATTGAACATCTGATGATCCCCTAAAAGCCTAATATTCAAGTTTTTATAATTTTTATAATTAAATAATTGTCCCTCTAGACTATACTCAATTAACTTCAAAGTATCTAAATTAGTTTTGTGCAATATAGCATTTTGGCTTTTGCACACTTCCTCAAACACTTCTTCAGCTTCTTGCATCTGAGGGTAAATAACAGTATAAGAATTTGGCTTTATTATTCCAGCCTTTTGATAAGCAATTTCAGCAATAGTATTTCCAAGCCTGTCTGTATGATCTAAGCTAATAGTAGTTATAACACATACCTCTGGAGCTTCTATAACATTTGTTGAGTCATATCTTCCCCCAAGACCCACCTCCAAAACTACTATATCGCAGTTATTCCTATAAAAATACTCAAACGCCACAGCTGTAATAATTTCAAATTCTGTAGGATGCTCAAACCCTTCATCAGCCATCATGCCAATTTTAGACTTAACAAAATTAATTATTTCTGTTAATTCCTTTGGCTCTATTTCATTATTATCTATTTTAATTCTTTCTGTAAATCTCTGTATATATGGTGAAGTAAATATTCCTGTTTTATATCCAGCACTAATTAATATATTGCTTATAAATGAAGTGGTAGAGCCCTTTCCATTTGTTCCTGCAACATGAACAAATCTTAACTTTTTTTGGGGATTTCCCATAAAGTCCATTAGTTTGCCAATGTTCTCCAAACCCAGTCTAGTTCCGAATTTAAGGGTACCATGTATGTATTCCATCGCTTCTTCATAGTTCACGGTAAATTATTACCTCCAATAATGTATTATCGCAAACTCTACGTTGCAAGTAAACAATATCAGTTTTTACCAATAGAGTCAATTGAAATTAGTATCTAAATTCTATATATTAATGCTTGAATATCTTCTTTTTTCATCCTACAAGTATTTATACCCATACTGCCTGATAATATATAGTCAAAAATTACCCAATTACATTGCGAAGTCTTTTCGTTTTCTTCTAAGTCAATAAACTCATCTAAAACCACATCTTTTATTGATATTGGTAAATAATATCTAACACCCATATTGGGTATAATTCTTTTAAACTTTTCGTTTCTCCAAATCGCATCAGGTATAACAGCGAACAGCTCAAATCCTTCAATTATTTCACTCTTTAGAGATATAGAAAACATTGTGCGTCTAGTGTGTACCGATATTTTTCTTTTTTTATACAAAACCCCATAGTCATTAAACTCTTCAATAAGTTTTGATAAAAGCATTTTGCTTTCGCTTTCACTTAATTTTAAGAAGGAACTGTTTATCTCAATAATTATATCATTCCCTGCCTTTAATAAAGATACAATTTCGTAACTTATTTGTGAGTTATCTATATTTTTTGCTGAATACGATATAGCAAATTTTGAAACCGAATCCCTTTTATCGGAAATATCTGATATTTTGACTTTAATGTTTTTGTTCATTTCGTACTCCTTGTTATCAATTTTTTTATATAATTCTTTACTACAATTTTAAAATGAGAAAGTTGAGTGCTTTATTAAAATACATCAATCTAAAAAGAAATATACTTTTTGTAATCACCTTCAGCTATCCCATATAAAAAGTTAGATAAGGTTGAAAATAATTTAATAATCGGGTGGTGAATCTACCTATTTTTGCCTAAAAATAAATATAATATCAGTTATTTAACATAGTACTTTTGTTGTCAAATAAACAAAAGGTAACTATATATAAAGAAACTGCCTATCAAACAATTTTAATACATTAATATTACATTGTTTTTAAGACAGTTTCTTTAATTTTACTGATAATATTTTATCGACTCAACTTTCCCAGTTAAATAAATTGTAGGTGTGGAAAGTTGAATTTTCTACTTTGCCAATCTAGCTTCTAATTCTGCTTTCTGCTCTTCATATCCTGGCTTTCCAAGCAATGCAAACATATTTTTCTTATAAGCCTCTACTCCAGGCTGATTAAATGGATTTACTGCAAGCAAATATCCACTTATTCCACATGCCTTTTCAAAGAAATATACCATGCTACCAAAGTAGTACTCGTTTAACTCAGGTACATTGACTATTAAGTTCGGTACTCCACCATCAGTATGTGCAAGAAGTGTACCCTCAAACGCCTTACTATTAACAAAGTCCATCTCTTTTCCTGCTAAGAAATTGAGACCATCAACATTATCCTTGTCTTCTTCTATGGTAATGCTCTTCTTTGCTTTTCCCACTTTTATTACAGTCTCAAATAAGTTTCTGAGTCCATCCTGTATATACTGACCCATAGAATGTAAATCAGTTGTAAAATCCACACCAGCTGGGAATATTCCCTTCTGATCCTTACCTTCACTCTCACCATAAAGCTGCTTCCACCATTCTGTAAAGAAGTGAAGAGATGGCTCATAATTTACCATTATTTCTATTGTTTTATTCTTATTGTACAATGCATTTCTTGCTGCAGCATATCTGTAGCAATCATTATTTTTAAAATCGCAGTCCTTGTATAAATTATACGCGTCTAAGGCACCCTGCATAATCTTGTCAATGTCTGCACCACAAACAGCAATTGGCAATAAACCAACAGCAGTTAAAACAGAGAATCTTCCTCCAACATCATCAGGTATAACAAAAGATTCATAACCCTCTTCATCAGCAAGCTTTTTCAATGCTCCTCTAGCTTTATCAGTAGTTGCATATATTCTCTTTTGTGCTTCCTGCTTGCCATATTTATTTTCCATGTACTCCTTAAAAATTCTGAATGCAACAGCAGGCTCAGTAGTGGTACCTGATTTTGATATTACGTTAACAGATACTTCTTTTCCTTCTATTAGCTCCAATAAGTCTGTCACATAGGTTGAGCTTATATTGTTTCCAACAAAATAAATCTCAGGAGTTTTGCGCTTATCTTTTGGAAGCATGTTGTAAAAAGAATGTGAAAGCATTTCAATTGCTGCTCTAGCCCCTAAATATGAGCCACCTATACCAATTACAATTAATACATCTGAATCTGCTTTTATTTTTTCAGCAGACTTTTTTATTCTTGCAAATTCATCTTTGTCATAATTTAAAGGCAAGTCAACCCAGCCTGTATAATCATTTCCAGCACCGGATTTATTGTGCAACATATCATGTGCAAGCTTAACCTGTCCTTCTAAATAATTAATCTCATAATCACTCAAAAAGCATGATGCCTTTGAGCTGTCAAATGTTATTTTATTCATAACTGCCTCCTATTTGCACTATTCAATTTATAAATTTTACCTTTAATAGTATATCATTCGATTTCGTTATTTAAAAGCTATATTACTGTTTTTTTATGGACTTTTACTTATTTTCTTACTATTCATACACTAATATAGATTAACTCTGTCTATGGGTGTTCAAATTTTCAATGGTTTATTGCCAAAATAATTTAAGGAATTAGTATAAGTTTATCTCAGCGTTATAGTTTATGAAAGATGTATTGTACTGTCATTGGCTGAACAGAAGATATTTTTCTTAATTAAAACCAATTCTAATAATATTTTCATGGTAAGAAATTTATTTTTTTGACAACAATAGTATCAAAGACAATTACTGTTGGTTTAAAATTCGTTTAGATTCACGAACACTATTACAAAAAAGTTATATAATTTCATTATGAAAAGGAGAAAAATTATGTCAAATCCAAAAAAACCACTTGTATCAGACAGCAGAGATGCCTTAACAAAATTTAAGCTTGAATGTGCAGCGGAAATCGGAAGACTGCAATACTGCAAAGAAAACAACGATCACTACAAGGGTGACTTAACTTCCAAACAAAATGGTTCTGAAGGTGGTCCTATAGGAGGCCAAATGGTTAAAAAGATGGTTGAGATGTATGAAAAAAATATGCAGTAATTTTTCTATGGTATCTAAAAAATAATATGAACGCTAGAGAATTTCAAATGTACAAAAAATAAACTATAGTTACAAAACTATTATTGTAGTTAATACGACAAAAATACCAGTGAGATAAAGCTCATTGGTATTTTTGTCGTATAAGTATTTGTACTTACATTATATAGTTTATGTTGTTTACTATATATTATTTGTAAGTAGCAAAACAGTAATCTTTCCAGTTAGTATATTATAAAATGCACATTATTAGCCATGGCATATTTTGTATTATTTCGCTATAATATAGCCAAACAATGCAAGTGAAATGCCAACATTTGCTTATGTTAATAAAAATATAACAGGAGATGATTTTATCAAGTACATGGTTCGAAAAAAAATAGCAGTACTAATTCTGGCAATGAGCATTATATTTTCCAGCTCGGTTCCAATTAATGCCCAGCAAGGAGATAATCCTAATTCTTTAGCATCAGTTTCCGATAGCTTAAATAAATTAGGACTTCTATCTGGTGATGGTAATGGAAATTACAACCTTGACAGCATGCTGAATAGAACGGAAGCTATGACTTTTTTAGCAAAATTAATGGGCAAAAATGAGTACATACAGAAAAACAAAGACACTTTAAAGAAAACTAAATTTAAAGATGTTGCAGAAACAGACTGGTTTGCTCCATATGTAGGCTTCTGTTATTCAAACAACATTGTTTCAGGCTATAGTAAAGAGTTATTCGGTTCTAAGGATAAAATTACAGAACAGTCTTTTTTGGTTATGCTCCTGAAGCTCTTAAAGTATGAAGATATTAAATGGAATGACAATGTCTTTAAAAAAGCCTATGAAGCTGGTCTTGTAGCTGATACCTCCTATTTATCAAAAACAAAGGACACTAAAAATAGCTTTACAAGAGGTGATGCCGTATTTGCTATGAATGCTGCTTTAACTGCAAAAATAAACGGTGAAAATAATACCCTGCTTCAAGCACTAATAAATGAGGGTGCTGTCAACACAGATATCGCAAGGTCTTTAGGGTATGAAACAACTTATAATCCCGGACAATTTATCAATTCTATAAAATCCTTGAATGCAAAGCAGCTTCAAGTAATATTCAATACATCTATGGATAAAGCATCAGTTGAGGATATAAGCTTTTATGAAATAAGGGATAAAGGAACAGATGTCATTACCCTTGCAGAAGGTGCTGTAAATTATAATGAGCTTACAAAAACCGCAGTTATTACACTTAACAATAATATTAGTGATAGGTTGTCTAACCTTACAACCGCTAATATTACAATAAAAAAAGGATTAAAAGCTTCCAACAAAAAAGTATTAACTAATAATCTTGAATATGCTGCAAAGGTTGAGGATTTTGAGAGCCCTGAGCTTATAAGTGCAGAAGCACTAAACGAAAAAACTATTGAGCTTACCTTCTCTGAGCCTATTTATGACGGAAGCAATTCTGACACTCTTTCTGTAGAAAACTTTAGTGTTTATGTTCAAAAAGAATATACAATCAAAAATGCTAAACTATCAGGTAATACAATTTCTCTTTCTTTATCAGAAAGCTTGCATAAAGGTAATATAATTGTCAAACTTAACAACAAAATTCAGAGTACAGCTAAGTTAATTATGGATTATGCTGATAATAGCATAACAGAAAGCTTTTTATCATTTAGCTTCGAATACAATTCTTCTTTACCAGTTGTTAGTTCCGTTAAAGCAAAAAATGCAAAGCAGATTGAAATTACTTTTAACATAGGAATGGATAAATCTTCAATTCAAAATATCAATTTTTATGAAATAAAAGATAATCTGGAAAATACTATATCTATTACATCTGAATCAATAAAGCCCATTGGTGTGAAAAAAGTACTTATTACATTAAATGATAGTATCAGTACTAAATTAACAAAGGGAACTACTGCAAAGGTAAAAGTAAAAAAGGGAATAAAAGCAGCAAATGGTGAAGCAATTTCTGAAGATAAAGAATTCTCTGTTACTGTATTGGATAATAACATCCCATATATTTCACGTGTAGAAATTATTGGTGATAAAGCTTTACACCTTATCTTCCTAGAACCTGTTTATGACGGAACTAATACCGACTCACTTAGTCCTGAAAACTTTCGTATAACTCATAATACTACTGCTAATGACAATGCTCCTATTGCCAAAGAATTTAAAGTAAAAAGTGCAAAGCTTTCTGATAATACTATAATGCTTACATCAGATGAAATCTTACCTGAAGGGGTGTACAGTATCACTGTCAATACTGAAAGCACTGATGCCACAAATGCTATTCAAGATTATGCAGGCAACAAAGTTCCTTCTAAACTCTTTGCTTTTAAATATTCAAAAGAAGTAACAGTAAGGGTACTCTCTTTAAACAAAATAGAGGTTAAGTATCCTATAGAAATGGATAGTGTATCTGCTAAAAACATTATTTTTTATGAAATAAAAGATAGTGGAACTGATTTAATATCTCCTATTCCTGGTGGTATCACTTACAATGAATATTCACCGCCGTTTTTTGATACTGACATCTATGATATACACCATATAATAAAGCAACTACAACCAAATGTTCCCTATAGTATGAGCAGTACTAATTACACAAAAACTGCGATAATTACCTTAAACCGAAACCTTACTAACAGAACAACTGCAAAGCTAATAATTAAAAAAGGCATTAAAACCGCAAATGGTGGAGCATTTTTCGAAGATACAGAAGTTGAATTCCCTGTATTAGATACAATAGCACCCACGATTACAAGTGCTAAAGTAATAGGAGCACAAACTATCAAACTAACTTTATCAGAACTAGTACAAACTGACTCTGATAACAATAGTCTTGATACTAGAATCTTCAGTGTCGGCAATTATAAAACAACTGAAAATGAATCCAATACATTTAAATATGACGCCAATAATGGAATTGTTATTGATGAAGATTATAAAAATAAAGTTAATGTAGAAATTAAAACCTACACTTATTTCGTTCAAAAGGCTGAATTATCAGGTGACACTATAACTCTTACATTAACAGAAAATCTGGTTGAGGGCAAAATAGGTGTGACCATCAACAACAACTTTGTAGATGACAATAATACTATTAAAGATTATGCTGGCAATAAGCAAACTGAGTATACTATATATTTTGATTATGAAAAAGGTTCCTTGCAGTTATATCTATAACAGATTTTAGCAAATTAGTATCTGCTTACGATTTCTCAAGTAAATAAAATACAAAGAACTAAAGAACCTCCAGACAATGATGTATTCCAACATTGTCTGGAGGTTTGAAGTTTGCTTATCAAGACGATGAACCGAAGATTTTGCTTCAAATGAGCAGCTTTGACTTATACTAATAGAAATTAACGGTACTAAAAAAATAACAGCCATGACTTAACACTGGCTGTTATTTTAAATAGTATTATTTTTTCTAAAAACTATCTAAGCGCATAACCCAATCCATCCATATAATCTATTATGCTCTTTGCAAAACCATTTATATCATCGCTGGCAAGGGTCTTTTCATTTGAGCCTATAACAAATCTGAAGGTCATACTCTTTTTGCCTTCTGGCAAGCCTTTGCCTGTATAAATTGTTACAAACTCAAAGCTATTTAAAAGCTCAGACTTAAAGCCGCGAATATCTTCAACCAGCTTGTCAAATGTAACCCCATTATCAACCAAGAAGCTGTAGTCAAGCTTAACTTCAGGGAATTTGGACAAATCCTTATATTTAATTGCACCATAGCCTATAGCTTGAAGAAGCTCTCTGTTTATTTCCAATACAGCTACATTTACCTTTTTGCCAATATTCTTCTTTATTGAAGGATGTACAACACTGATATACCCCATTAGCTTGCCATTATAGCTTATATCAACAGATTTCATAGGATGAACCCAATTAAATGTACTTGTACATGCAGCAAATTCAGGCGTAATATTTTTCAAGGTTTTAGCCAAATACGTCATTATTCCCTTTAAATCATAGAACAGTTCATCCTCGCTCTTTACTTTGCTTCCCAGCAATATACAAACATTCTTGTGTTGTTCGCACTTCTCCTTTGGATTTGCAGCAGTAAATACACTTCCAATTTCAAAAATAGAAAAATCCTCATATACCTTTTCATTCTTCTCCGCAAAGCCCAACATACCAGGAACCATACTTTCTCTTAAAGTATTTGCATCCTGAGCCTGAGGATTCATAACCTTAACCTGCCCGTTAGTTTCAATTTCCATTTTGGCATTATAGGTGTTATCATACCAAATGTAGCTCATTACCTCGCTTGCACCAAATCTTTCAGAAAGCAGCTCTTTAATTTTGTGGTCTAAAATCCTATCCTCGTTATATTCAAGGGGCTTCAAAGCGATATCCAGAGTCTGAGGAACTATATTATCATAGCCGTATATTCTGGTAATTTCTTCTATTATATCAACCTTCATTGTAATATCCTTTGTTGCTCTGAAGGTTGGAACTTTTATTTTAAAGGTATCCCCCTCAACATCAACCTTGAATTCCAATGACCTCAATACCTCAACCATTTTTTCCTGAGATAAGTTATTTCCAATATATCTGTCAATATATGGCTTTGTAATAGTAATATCAATTGGCTCTAGCTTTTGGCAGTAAGCATCAGATAAAGCTGATGCAAAGGTAATATCTTGGTTCATATCCCTTAACAGCTTAACAAATCTTTGAATTGCAATAACAGTAATATTAGGGTCAAGGCATTTTTCGTAACGGGCACTTGCCTCAGTACGTAAGCCAATTTTAGTTGAACTCTTTCTAGTTGAAGGACCATCAAAGGTAGCTGATTCTAATAAAATTGATGTGGTATCCTCTAATACCTCAGAGTTTTCTCCGCCCATTATTCCTGCTATTGCAACAGGTCTTTCCTTATTGCAGATAAGCAATACATCCTCAGGCAAATTTCTTTCAGTGCCATCAAGTGTCTTGAACAGCGTAGGCTCTTTTGTTGACCTAACAACAATACCGCTTTCTACCTGTCTGCTGTCGAAGGCGTGCATTGGTTGTCCAAGCTCAAGCATTAAGTAGTTAGTCAAATCAACCAGTGGTGAAATTGGTCTCATTCCGCAATAGAACAGCCTTATCTTCATGTTTAAGGAGGTTTCTAAATTAGTTGCTCCATCTATTTTAATGCTGGAATATCTTAGACATTTTTCTGTATCTTCTACATTAATATCAACCTTGTTCTTGCCTTCTGAGCCAGCCAAGCTGTCTAATTGCATTGGCTTTAGTTCTCTGCCGTAAATAGCTGCAATTTCACGTGCAATACCATAGTGTCCCCATAAATCAGGTCTATTGGTAAGAGACTTATTATCTATTTCTACAATAACATCATCAATATTAATTATAGATTTAATGTCTGTACCAGGTGCGTAATCTCCTTCCAAAATAAGAAGTCCACTATGGTCATCGCTTATGCCAAGCTCCTGCGCTGAACAGAGCATTCCAAAGCTTTCTACCCCAACTAGCTTTACTTTACCAAGCTTAGGAAGCTTCTTAACTGAACCTCCAATTTGTGCCAACGGAACTAAAATGCCTTCAGTAACATTTGGAGCTCCACATACTATTTGCAATACTCCGTCACCCGAATCAACCTGAGTAATTTTAAGCTTTTTGGACTCTGGATGAGGAACAACGCTGATTACCTTACCAACTACAACATTCTGAATGTCCTGACCAACAAACTCCACCTCTTCAACTTCTGCTGTAGACATTGTAAATCTATACCAAAGCTCTTTTATATCTATACCATCTAAGTTGACATAATCCTTTATCCAATTTAATGAAATTTTCAATTTACTTTCCCCCTATCTTACTGAAAATTGTTCCATTGCTCTCAAATCTCCTGAGTTGAGAACACGAATGTCGCTGATTCCATATTTCATCATTGCAAGTCTTGTCAGTCCTACTCCAAAAGCAAAGCCTGTATACTCTTCAGGGTCAATACCTCCTGCACGAAGAACATTTGGATGAACCATTCCACAAGGCAATAATTCTATCCAGCCAGAATGTTTACAAGTAGGACAGCCCGAACCACCGCATATCATACAATTTAGATCCAATTCAAAACCAGGTTCTACAAATGGGAAAAATCCAGGTCTTAATCTAACCTTAACATCTCTTTTGAATATCTCTGACAACAGTATTTTCATAACATATATTAAGTTTGCAATAGAAACATTTTTATCTATCATCATACCTTCAAGCTGAAAGAAAGTATTTTCATGGGAAGCATCAGTGCTTTCATTTCTGAAGCATCTGCCAGGAGCTATAACCTTTAGTGGTGCTCCATATTTCTGCATAGCTCTTACCTGACATGGTGAAGTATGAGTTCGAAGTAGTGAGCCGTTCTCAAGCCAGTAAGTATCCTGCATATCTCTAGCAGGATGATTCTTTGGTATGTTAAGAGCCTCAAAGTTAAAAAACTCCTCTTCTACTTCAGGTCCGTCAACAATATTGAAGCCCATACCAGTAAATATTTTCTCTACTTCCTTTTGAACAATAGTAACTGGATGCAATGAACCCACTTGGAATTTTGTGCCAGGTAATGAAATATCAAAGCTTGAACCCTTGCTCAATGACTTTTTGACATCATTATTACTGATTTCTTTGAATTTTGCCTCCAATAATTCACTCAATTCATTTTTTAGCTCATTTGCCTCTTGACCAAACTGCTTTCTCTCTTCAATTGCCATGTTTTTGAGATCCTTGAGCATATCTGTCAATTCACCCTTTTTACCTAAGAGCTTTACTCTAAGCTCTTCAACCTCATTGCTTGTGGCAGCTACTTTTATTTTGCCAAGAGCTGCATCCCTTAAATTACTGATTTTTTCAATCACGTCTATTATCTCCTTTCATATTATGTCCATAGCCTTAAAATAATCATAGTATTGGACAACATCACGGACTACGTCCCGTCGCCACAGATGTGGCTATATATAAATGTGATACCACATTTTTAAATGCAAATTACTATAAGTTACAGACACGGACTAATTTCCACTTCTCGGTTTTTTACTCAATTTCCATTGATAAGCTTGAACACCAACAATTATTTAATGAGAAAGTTGAGTTTTTTATCAATTTCAAGTCTAGTTTAAGACAAAAAATAAAGCCCTCATCCCAACAAAAGGGACGAAAGCATTTTTCGCGGTACCACCCAGATTTTTCAGCAATATAGTTAAGCCTTTTTGACAAAACAATACTTGAATATTATTTTCAAGCTACCTTTGTTTTAAGCCTTCCTAAAAGTCAAATAATATCTCAGTTACGAATATGATATCGTTTAAAGCTTTAGATGTAATTGACTGAGTAAATGTATTTACTTTAGGAACCTATATAAACTAAACTCTTGTAATTTTTAACGGCTTTAACCGGCAGCTCCTACATAATACAGTGTTTCATATATAAATCCAGCAAATTTACCAACCCTGCTCAAAATATACACTATACTGTTCAAAGCTACAGCTCAAGAGGGAACTTGGGCAAGTAGTGTGTTAAAGGTACTTTCAGCCGATGATACCTTGTCTCTGCAACATCTATTCTCGCTTACTTTTCTCCATCATTGCCTTTATCTATTTGATTATTATACCAGCTTTCAATAAAACGGTATTTTTTACAAACCAGTTATATGTAGAATATTATAGCAATATAAAATTAAACATTCAAGGGTGGAATTTAATTATTTAAATTGTATTGAGTATTTTTTCTATTCTGTAAATTATTTTGTAAATTATTTTGTAAATTATTGTTTACTTTTTCCTTTTTTTTATATTAAAATACCATATTGTGAACATTTTAACATTGGAGGAATAACTTATGAAAATATTAAAGAGCATTATAATAGCAATAATTAGTGCATGTATTTCACAGCTTTTATGCTATTTTGTTATTGACGATGTATTTGTATATTTTGCAACTAACAATATAACATTTCTTTTCTTAAGATTGTTTTTGGCAATTGTAATCTATATCTCTATTAATTGGATTATCAAAAATCCAATTCGAACAATTGAGAAGGATATGCTTTTAATCAGTTATATTTTACTGGCTGTTTGTCTTTCTTTACTTAGATTTAAATTACATTCAGTAGAGCCTAACTTTAATATACTTAATATAATTAATTACTCTAAAAAAACTCTACTTCTAAATACTTTATTTTATATTCCAGTTGGTTATTATCTGAAAGGCAGACTAAGAATCAAAACTCTATTAATTTTCAGTATTTTTTTAGCTTATATAGCAATAATTGAGTTGCTCCAACAATCCTTAAAGGTAGGTATATTTGACATAAACGACATTATATTAAATTCATTCGGGTTTACAATGGGTTTTATAACAAGAAAATTCATTCAACATCTTATGTCTGATAGAAATATCAATAAAAATACAATAACATAGGTAATAATGTGCACAATTATTATAAATAAAAATTTATTAGGGAGGTTTCTTATGAAACTTAGTAAACTTAGATTGCTTACAGTTCTGGCAGTATCCTTTGGTTTAATTTTTTCGGTACAAGCATTTGCAAAAACATTATCAGGTAGCCTAGACACCTATAGTGGAACAGGTTTTTCTGATGTTGGACAAATATCTGTTGATAGTTTTTCAATTAGTGATACCGACTTTTATACTAATACTCAAATAACTGCATCACAAAGATGGCCTGGCACATATGCAGGAATCACTCTTATTCCTATGTTAAAAAGCGGTTCAGGATATTCAGCTGTTTCAGGCAAATCAAATTCTTTTACTGCAACCTCTAGTACTGGATATGTTACACAATCATTTACAGGGTTAACAAGTGGTACATATAAAATATATTTCCAATCCCAATTCCAAGAAAATGGTTTAAATTTTAACGGTACAGTGTATAACAATTATAACTAATCTTTAAGCATTACTAAGGTATAGAACTAGCCTATCTCTAGATATTGGCTAGTTCTATACCTTTTCATAAAATCAAACCAACATTCACATTTTAAATATATATTACATTTAATAATTCGATACCAAACATTCTCTAAATGCAAAATTTTATAGAACAAGTAAAATGTAAGTTCATTTTTAATCCTCTGTAATTTCCTCTTTCATTTTGTTTACAGCATCTTGTCTTCTGGAATTTTTTTCGATTAATCTTTTTTTCAATAAATCATCACTTGTTTTTTCAAGTATTTCATTTGCAACCTCAGCATTATGCATAGTCTTATTAATTTTAGTTTTAACTCTTTCTTCTTCATTAGCACGGTTATCTGGATTCTTCGTTTGCTTCATATATATGTCCATGTATCATATATCAATATAGAAACATGGACTTATGCACCTCCTTAAAAGTATTTATAATTAGCTTTTTTATTATGTCCAAAAAATGAATTTGTAGACATTAATGTATGCAAATTTATTTTTTGCAGAAATATAAACATATTGATAGAATAGCTCTAAATAAGTTTCTACATATTATTCATCAGAGAAAAACAAAAGTTATACAAATGGTTTAAAGCTTCATTATGTGTTAGAATTAAGTGATGGTAAAACAATTGATTTAAAAAAATCAGAAATGTTCTGGAGTAATATTTTAAAAGTTGATAATATCCTGGAAAATAAGGGTATAAATATTGAAAAAGGTACTATATTATTTAAAGACTGTATTAATCTTTTATCAAATGAAGATGTAGATTTTGAAAGCGGTACTGGTGTTTTAAATGAAATACTTAATTATTCGAACATAGGTTATTCTTCAGAATATTATGACTTGTCAGAATAATGCTCTGATAAAACAACTAGTAACTATACTGATTATCATATACGAGGCTAAAAACTGGAAAATACACTTTGTACTAAAATTATGATAGTTTCACTATAATTTATTGCCCAAGTGGGCGTGGAGGTTATTATGGATAACAACATGTTAAATGAAATTGAAAACAAACTATCTGTACTACCAGCATTAGAATATCGAATGCAAAAGCTTAATGACAGGTTAAATGATGCCGAGGCAGAAGTTAAATCCCTATTACATAAGTATGAAGCAGAAGCACTAGATGTTGAACAGATTCAGAAGGAATCCCTGTCAAACACCATTTTAAAACTCATTAGAAAATATGAAGGAAAAGTGGAAAAAGAGAATCAAGAAATGTTGTCTGCTAAACTTAAGTATGATGAAGCAATTGAAAAGGTTAATATATTAAAGCTAGATATTCTTTCTCTTGGCAATAATATATCCGAAATTAAAAAGCAAAAACAAAATTATGAAGATGAACTAAAAAAACGAGAAGAAAGTATTAGAAGTAATACAACTACTGAATCCTATAGAATATATATTGAACTCAAGCAAGAAAAAGAATTGCTGACTAATCAGCTCTATGAGCTTGAAGAAGCTATTAGTGCCGCCAACAGAGTAACATCAACAGCATATAGTGCCCTGAGCCAGCTCGAAAGTGCTGAAAGCTGGGCTACATTTGATGCCTGGACACGTGGAGGAATAATAAGTCACATAGCAAAATACGACCATATTGATAATGCTCAGAAGGATTTTAATTTGCTGAATTCCGAGCTAAAAAACTTTCAAAAAGAGCTTCTGGATATAAATATTGACAGCACTTATGACTCAATAGAAATTGATTCCTCTACAAGAGCAGTTGATTTTTGGTTTGACAATATATTTACCGATTTAAGTGTAAGAGATAAAATTCAAGAAAACATAGGCACCTTAACACAACTCAATACTAATATTAATAAAGCTGTCAGCAACCTTGAAAGTAATAGAGCTGAAATCAAGAAAAAGCTTGAGGATATAGAGTTGAAAAAGATTAACCTAGTCAAGTCAATTGAGGAAATAGATTAATCGACTTGCATTTTAAATTAAAATCCAATAGGAGGTGCAAGTCCATGTCGGTACTATAGAGTTTTGTGTCTGAATACACAGCATGGGCATACTTATGAATAGAAAAAAAATCGTTATTAAAGGCTTACCCTTCCAGACATGGACACCTGCAATAAAAGGTTTCAAAAATAGCATAAGCACTCTTGGTCTAGTCCCAATAAATGGTACTAAACATTGTGTTATGATTAGAGGCAATGATAAAAATAATCCTGTAATAATTTTTGTACATGGAGGTCCTGGAACAACAAAAATTCCATACGTCAGAAAATATCAGGATTTATTGGAACAGAATTTTACTATCGTACATTATGATGAAAGAGCTACAGGTAAATCCTTTCATTTTTTAGAGGATTATTCCAACCTGTCAATAAATCTATTGACAGAAGATTTAATTGCTCTTACCGATTATATTAGCCAAAAACTAGATACAAATAAAATAATTCTAGCTGGTCACTCTTTTGGAACGGTTGTTGGAATAAAAGCGGCTAATTTGGCTCCTGAGAAATATGTAGCTTATATTGGCATAGGTCAAATTGGTGACTTCTGGAGTAGAGAATTGGAATCACTGGAATTTTGTCTTGAAAAGGCAATAGAAAAAAACAACCAGCAGGATATTAGAGAAATTGAATCCTATCGTGAAAATGTTATTAACCATAAAATTACATTTCCCAGAAAGTTTGCAAGAAAATACGGCGGGGTGTCACGTTTAATTAATGACGCAAGTGATATCGTATCGGGATTATTGCTAAGTCCGGAATACAATTTTCTTGATACTATTCGTTTTGGCAAGGGCCGCTCCGTATCCAGTAAAATACTCTGGACAGAACTTATGCAAAGTAATCTTCCAAATGAAGTTTCTGAACTAAAAATCCCCTGTTACTTTGTTATGGGCAAGCATGATTATTTAACACCTGTAAACTCCGCAAAAGCTTACTTTGATTCAATTAATGCACCGCTAAAAGATTTTATAGTTTTTGACCAATCTGCTCATTATCCTCATTTTGAGGAAAAACAAAAGTTTTATGATTGGATAACATCAATTAATATTGGCTAAAAAACCATATTTATTGATGCCCTCGTAAAAGAGCCCCTATTCTGATAAAGCAGATACAAATCAGGGCCGCGGTACAAATTATCATCTGTACAACAGCCCTTATGATTTTTATTTTGATCTTAACTAAGTTTTAGTAATCCTAAATATGCTTCTATTTGTTTCCTATGCCCCATTGCAAACAAACTCTGTAAATCATTTATTCCTAATTCTTTTTTTAGTTGGTTCACGCATTTTAATTCTATTTCATTAAAACTATAACAGTATGAGTGGTTCCCGCCTCAAATACTGGTATTTTATTAACCTCTTCACCATCTACTGTAATTTTTGCTATACCTGAATTTACACCATTTGGATTCTGAACTTCAATATTATAGGTTGCACCTCTAAATACTCTCCTTGCCTTAAAGCCTTGCCAGTTAGATGGTATACACGGTTCAACAATCAAGCAGTCATAATTAGCTCTGATTCCTAAAATGTGCTGACTTGATGCTACCATGTTCCATGCTGCTGTACCAGAAAGCCACGAATTTCTTCCAACACCAAATTGAGGGTTTTCTTTTCCAAGAATATTCTGACAATATACATAAGGCTCAACTTCATAAAGCTCTGCATCATCATTCCTCTTTCCAGGAAGTATCTGGCTATAGTATTCAAACGCCTTTTCTCCATTACCTAATAAAGTTTCAGAAATCATCATCCATGGATTTGTATGAAGGAATATTCCTCCATTTTCCTTTGTACCTATAGGAAAAGTTGTGACTCCTCCCTTTGTCTCATCATACTCAGGATAGGATGGATACATTGTTACAATTCCAAATTTAGAATTCAAGTACTTATCAACTGATGCCATACATTTTTCAGCCTTTTCACCATCAGCAACCTTACCTAAAATAGCCCAAGACTGAGAGTTTATAAATATTTTGCCAAATTTGTTTTCTTTTGACCCCAAAGGTTCTCCATAATCGTCAAAGGCCCTCTTATACCATTCTCCATCCCAACTGCTTTGATTAATGGCATTTCGCATTTCTTGATACATATTACTATACTTTGAGCAAGGTTCTATGCTTTCACTACTCATTTCTTGATACATATCACCATTCTTAAAGCAAAGCCCGTTATTTTTTAAATATTCACATAATTCAAGCATCTCCAAAGCTGCCCTGCAATATAGCATTGAAGTAAAAACACTCTCAGCAACGCCTTTACCTATATCAAGATTTAAAGTATCGTTCCAGTCAGCTCTTCCAGCTAAAGCAATATTATTAGGTCCTCTATTATTGTGAGTGAATTCTAAAGCCCTGTCTAAATGTTTAATTACCGTTTCTGATGTAGTCTTGTCATTATATAAAATTGATTCATTTAGAAATTCAAAGTCACCAGTCTCCTTAACATAAGCATTTACAGCTAAAATGAGCCACAAATGATCATCCGAATACCAGTCATATTTTTTAACAGGTGCATCACCTTGTCCTCCCTCTCCTGTAAGGGGAAAGAACAGATGATATGCTCTACCATCGGTAAATTGGCATTTCAACAGTTTTATTATAAGCTCTTTTGCTTCACTTGGTATTGTATGCATTACTCCTAAACTGTCCTGGGCACTATCACGTATTCCCATTCCTCTTCCTAATCCCAGTTGATATAGAGAAACAAAACGTGACCAGTTAAATGTAGTTTTACACTGGTATTGATTCCATACGTTTACAAAAAGGTTCATATCTTCATCAGGAGTTTCTACACTTAATTTGCCTGTATAGTCTTCCCAATATTCTTTCAAACGAGCTAAAGCAGCTTTTGCATTGTTAGGAGATAAGTAATCCTTAATATCCTGTTTTATATTCTTTCTTTCTTCTGCAAAACCAAGAACAAATACCATTTCTCTTTCTTCATTTGGTTCTAAATCAGCATCAATACAAAATGCACCAACACCGTTCATTCTACGGGAAATTGAGTTACTGCATCCACCCTGTTCAACAGCAATAGGATTACTCTCAGACCTGTATTTCCCAATAAAGGTTTCAAGATTAGTATCAAAACTGCTAACCTTTTCCCCAGTTGCAAAAAAAGCTGCATTATCACTTATATGATGTGGGTGATATGTAATTATACCATCATCAAATCTTCCTTGGTTTATTTGCTGAACCCAGTCAACATTTTGCTGATCCATTATTGCATCCCAAAAACAAAACTCAGAGTACGCAAAAACCTGAAGCTTTTGGGCTATACCACGAATATTTGTAAGCTTTACATGCCAGATTTCGAAGTTTTTATCATCTGGAACAAAGTATGTTACTTCACCAACAACTCCCTGATACTCTCCCGATAAAACAGTATACCCCATACCATGGCGGCAACTATAGCTGTCAAGTTTCTTTAGTACCGGCTGATAACCAGGATTCCAATACTCTCCATTATCCTTATTTCTGATATATATATACCTTCCGGGTCTATCCATAGGTATGCTGTTATATCTATATCTCGTTACTCGCCTATTTTGAGGATCCTTGTGAAAACTGTAGCCTCCGCCTGTATTAGATACAATACCGCCATAATTTCCACTTCCAATATAGTTTATCCATGGTGTCGGCGTGTCTGGCCTAGTGACAACATATTCTTTGTTCTTTTTATCAAAATACCCGTACCTCATTAAAATTCTCCTCCATTAATAACTTATAAATTACTGTTTTACACATAAAATATGGGGTCACATTATAATGTATTTTGCAGTGGTTGATAAAAGTAAGTATTTTTGTTCAATACTATGAGCAGATGTCTGTTTAACTCTGCATGTTCGCACAAGCTTTATTTTAGCTTGTTAAACATTCATTTTAATGAATTCAGGATGTAAGCCTTATTATATGAAATTCTTTATGAATTTAAACTAGATAAAGAGATAATTAAGTGTTTGGGAACGCTCCCATAAATGATTTAAAAAATAGCTTACAGCAAGTTAATAGCAATATATATTCTCACTGTAAACAAAATTAAAACACTATTCTTTATTAATCATCACAACTTGATTCTCTATTACTGCATGTTTCTCCATAGTATAATTCAGTATCAAATGATAAAACTTGAGGCTCTGACTCCTTATCGACTATATTGTTCATTATTAATTTAATAGCTGATTCTGCAATCTTTTCAATTGGCTGCATCATTGATGTAAGCCTAAGACTTGATGAAATATAGTGTAAAACCTCATATATGTTATCACATCCAATAATTGACAAATCTTGAGGCACCTGAACCCCAATCTCTTTGGTTTTCTGTATAGCATCATAGCCCTGCATGTCATTAAATGTAAACACAGCGGTAGGTGGATCATTTAAAAAAACAAGCTTTTCTATAGCTTCACTTCCACTTCTTTCGCCTGCATCGGTAAAAATCACGTAATCTTCATTATACTTTATACCATTTTCCTTAAGTGCCTCTTTATATCCGTTTAATCTCTCCAAAGCTACTTTATGGCTTATATTTCCTGTTATATGAGCTATTTTAGTATGTCCTAGTTCTATCAAGTATTGAACAGCTCTCTTAGCCCCGTTAAAATTGTCAATTATAATATCATTTACCTTAATATCACTAAAATAATTTTCTATAACTACTAAAGGATATTTTGAGTCAATGATTTTTTTTACTACCTCTGAATCCCTGCAATCACTTCCAAATAAAATGAGCCCATCGGCTGTGCCGCTTGTAAAGTATTGTACATACCTTAATTTTGAGTCGCAATCATCATTTGTACTGCAAAATACAACATTATAATTATATTGAGCAGCATATTTTTCAAGCAGATTAGCTAAATTCAAATATATAGAAGCATTAAAAACATTATAAATAACTCCTATAACTCCCGACTTCCTTGAAACAAGACTTCTAGCTGCTTGATTAGGAGTGTAATTCAGCTGTTCTATGGCATCAAGTACCTTAATACGAGTTTCATCTTTTACACCAGATTTATTGTTTATTACTCTTGAAACAGTTGTTTTTGACACTCCTGCCAATTTCGCAATATCAAAAATGTTACTCATACTAAATGTCATTCCTTTCGCTGTGCTCTAGGCACAAAAATGATGAGACTATCCTGGGAAAACCTATTGCTTAGCATGCGCCAAAAAAGCTAAATTACATCACTTTAAAAATATTACTTTACGTTATCATTATATACTACATACAAGTATAGAAACAAGCATTCATTTTGTTTTCTGTCGTACTATTTCGTAAATCATTATAGATGCAGCTATAGATACATTTAAAGACTCTGCCCTTCCTGGCATTGGTATCTTTACTAAGCTATCTGATAATTCAGCTGTTTCATCACTAATTCCATTTGCCTCATTTCCAACTATTATTGCAATCCTACCAGTTAAGTCCTCATCATAGTAATTATTTTTTCCGCTCAAATGTGATGCGATTATCTTATAATTTGATTTTTTTAACAGTTCAATTGTTCCATCTATTTTCATGCTTTCAAAAATGGGCATATGAAAAACAGACCCCATTGTTGATCTCAGAACCTTTGGAGAAAAAAGATCAACACAGCCTTTAGTCAGTATAACTGCAGAAATACCCGCAGCATCTGATGTTCTAATTATAGTTCCTACATTTCCCGGATCCTGAAGGCTATCTAATACTACTATCGAATTCCCCTGTTCAATAATTGTATCAATGTTTATTTCTTTCTTTTTTAGCACTGCAAGAATTCCCTGAGGTGTTTGTGTGTCTGATATTTCCTTAAAAAGCTTTTCATTTACAAGAAAGCACTCATTACATACTGATTGTACTTTATTAATCAGTTCTTTTCCTCCGTTTAAACTTTCAAGCTTATCAGATATAATTACTTTTATTATATTCTGTTCATTATCAATAGCATCGTTTACAAACCTAATTCCTTCAACAAAATAAAGTCCTTCAGCATCTCTATTTTTTTTCAGATGCAAAGCCTTTATCTCTTTTATTGTACTATTCTGACTGCTCTGTATATAGTTCATTATTTTATCTCCTGTTATATTCATTAATGCAATTTGTTTCTGAAAATCTAAGCAATTCGATTTCCCCAGTTAAAAATTGTAACTGTTCATACTTGCAATGGAAAGGTGGGTTATATTTTATGACAAACATTCTGTTTCAATCCGACTGTACAGAATTGTTTCCAATTCTGAAACAGGCATGGGTTTATAAAAGTAATACCCCTGTATTTCATCACACATTTCTTTCCTAAGAAATTCGTACTGTTCTTCTTTCTCAACGCCTTCAGCAATTACATTGAGTTCAAGATTTTTGGCTAGTTGAATTATAGTCTTTACAATTGCTTCATCCTTTTTACTCTCTGATATGTTTTGAACAAACTGCATATCTATTTTAAGCTGGTCTATAGGTAACGTCTTTAATCTACCTAAAGAGGAATACTCCGTTCCAAAATCATCTATTGAAATAGACACCCCCAGTGCCTTTAGCTCATTTAGCATCTGTATAGTATACTTATATTTTTCTTTATCGACAGCAGCACTTTCTGTAATTTCCAATTCAAGATATTTTGCATCCAGTTTGGTTTCACATAGTACTTTATTGACAAAACTAATCAGTTTTTTATCTTGAAACTGTTCAGCAGCAAGATTTACAGACATCCTTATAGGCGGCAGACCTACCTCCTGCCACTCTTTATTCTGGCGACATGCTGTTTCAAGCACCCATTTGCCAATAGGATCAATCAATCCTGTCTGCTCGGCTAATGGTATAAATACCTTTGGCGGAATCATTCCAAATTCATGATTTTCCCAACGAAGCAAAGCCTCAACGCCAACAATTTCTTTTGTAGCAGTACATATCTGTGGTTGATAATATAAAACAAATTCATTTTTTTCAATGGCCCTATATAGATGGTTAGTAATTTTTGTCTTCTTCAATACCTCTTCTTTAATTTCTAATGAACAAATTGTATATTGATGCTTGCCATTATCTTTAGAAGTATACATTGCCAAGTCAGCATTTTTAATTAATGTTTCTGTATCATCACCATCAAAAGGATAAATGGAAATACCCATACTAGCAGTAGTAAAAAACTCTTGTTCTTGAATAGTTATTGGTTTTGATATAGATATAAGAATATCATTTGCAATTTTTTCTATATCTTTAGTTTCAGTAATTTGGTTAACCAGTACTAAAAATTCGTCACCACCAAAACGTGCCACCGTGTCCTGTTTACGTGTACATGCTGTCAACCTGTTTGCAACCTCCTTTAGTACTTCATTTCCGCCAAAATGTCCTATGGTATCATTTATGAGCTTAAAGGAATCCAGGTCAATAAAAATTACACCTATTAAAGTTTTATCTCGTTTTGCTAAAGCTATTTCCTGATCTAATCTATTTTTAAATAATGCACGATTAGGTATACCTGTCAAAGAATCATAATATGCCATATAGCCAATTTCTTTCTCAGCCTCCACTTTTATCAAACCATCTGACAATAGATTTGACAGAATTTTAAGTAATTTTTTTTGATTATCATTAAAGATTTCCTTTTCTTGAATAGAAATAAAAACCAAAAAGCCTAAAGCTCGCCCTTTTCTAGTCATAGGAATTGCATATAAAGACTTAACATTTAACTTTTCCAATATTTTTTTCTCTTTAGCTGCTTCCACTGGTAACATTTCTATATCAGAAATATACACTATATCTTTATTATATAGCTGCCTCTTCCACCATTTCATATTATTCTCAATAATACTTGGAATAAAATTCATAGCAGATTCCAAACCTTGTTTATACCATTCATAGGTTTTAAAATTCTGAGATAAGCTTACAAACATTATTCTATCTAAATCAAAATATGCTCCACTGTTTTTTAAGAAAGAATCAATTTTATCATCTATATTAAATTCATTTACTCCAATTAAATCAGCTGAAATATAAGAAATCATTTTCTGAAATTTAATTTGATTTTCGTTCTCCTTCAAGCGGTTAATGTATATTTGATTAATGTAATGAGCCATCCAAATAGCTATGCTAAAGAGAACAATTCTGACAATATAATCAGCCCCATCAATTTTCACATAAACAGTAGGTGTTTTTACCCAAACTATTAATTGTGTAATAATAGCCGAAATGCCCAGAGCATACAGTAATTGACGTTTATTGAACACAACGCAAATCATCACAAAAAGGAAAGGGGCTGCCCAAACAGTTGTACTTCCAGAACTGATGTACTCAAATGTAATTATTGGAACTGTTACTGATATAGTAACCGTAAAAAACAAGCCCTTTATATCCTCTTTCATTGGCAATCTTCGAATAATTTGAAGTAATATTCCGATACTAAACAAAAAAATACTGAAGTATATCAGTGAAGAAATTTCTCTTCTATTAAAATAAAACTGAGATATAAAATTCAGCAGAGCTCCAATAAAAAAGCTTACAGACATTATTTGGTGTATTTTACCCTTATTTTCTTTATTCAATATTTTGCCTGGTTCTGCTATAAAAGTGTCCTTAGAAACCAAAAGTCCATATTTTTTTGTAACATAGCAAACAACACTAATAGGTATTATAGCTAAAATAGGGGCCAATTGCGGACATTGTACAGACGTATAT
>JAEZIB010000121.1 GCA_023416275.1 Bacillota bacterium
TTTCTACTCTATGTCGCTCCTCTTGTAGGAGCGTGGATTGAAATATCAATGTCATCAGTTTTTAACCCAAAAATTTCTCGTCGCTCCTCTTGTAGGAGCGTGGATTGAAATAAAAGCCCTTTACAATCATCTACCTTGAATTGGAGTCGCTCCTCTTGTAGGAGCGTGGATTGAAATAGTGCTCCAAATTCCAATTATGTAAGCATGTCCGTCGCTCCTCTTGTAGGAGCGTGGATTGAAATCAAATGCAATCTCTATCAGATTGTAAAATGTGTGGTCGCTCCTCTTGTAGGAGCGTGGATTGAAATTTGTAGATGCTTTTTGCCAGGATGGTATTCCACAGTCGCTCCTCTTGTAGGAGCGTGGATTGAAATTTGGAATAGCAAAAGCAATGGCCGAACAATGGGGTCGCTCCTCTTGTAGGAGCGTGGATTGAAATTACATCGTCCCAATGCTTTACAAGCAACACCACGTCGCTCCTCTTGTAGGAGCGTGGATTGAAATGTCAATGGTCTGCCAACACAAATTAAGCCATCAGGTCGCTCCTCTTGTAGGAGCGTGGATTGAAATGCTGATATTATTTATATTTTGTATTGGTATGTAGTCGCTCCTCTTGTAGGAGCGTGGATTGAAATGTGGCTGGCTAGAGCTTGCAGCTGTAGGGGATACGTCGCTCCTCTTGTAGGAGCGTGGATTGAAATTTCGGTGTTTTCTTTGTTTTTTAAAGCTGAAATGTCGCTCCTCTTGTAGGAGCGTGGATTGAAGTCGTTATCTAATTTTTTGCCACAAACTTTGCAGTGTCGCTCCTCTTGTAGGAGCGTGGATTGAAATTGTTATTTTTAATATTTTTTCTATTATTTATAAGTCGCTCCTCTTGTAGGAGCGTGGATTGAAATTTTGAAGGTCATCGATGGTTACCTGAGTGTAAACCGTCGCTCCTCTTGTAGGAGCGTGGATTGAAATAGTTAGAAACGTGTGCCTCAATTTGTGTGGACTAGTCGCTCCTCTTGTAGGAGCGTGGATTGAAATCTCTGCAGTGTAATCACGCTCAATAATAACCCAGTCGCTCCTCTTGTAGGAGCGTGGATTGAAATAACAGCTAAAATGCTAATTGATGATTATTTAGACGCGTCGCTCCTCTTGTAGGAGCGTGGATTGAAATTTTTTATGCGCGGTCTTTGACATGCTCTATTACGTCGCTCCTCTTGTAGGAGCGTGGATTGAAATACATATACAAAGCCAAGTTGGCCTATGCCATTTGGTCGCTCCTCTTGTAGGAGCGTGGATTGAAATTGTGATTTTGTAATAATTCTGTAACACGCGCGCACGTCGCTCCTCTTGTAGGAGCGTGGATTGAAATATACCAAAAGGAAAAAGAAGCCTAAACGCATTAAGTCGCTCCTCTTGTAGGAGCGTGGATTGAAATACCCTGTAGTTACCAGCGTAACGAGCTTGAAATGTCGCTCCTCTTGTAGGAGCGTGGATTGAAATAAGATTGTATCTGCATCACTTTTAAGAGAGCTATTGTCGCTCCTCTTGTAGGAGCGTGGATTGAAATCTGAAATACCTCCAAAATCAATTATAGGGCCTATGTCGCTCCTCTTGTAGGAG
This sequence comes from Bacillota bacterium, assembly GCA_023416275.1. Lineage (GTDB taxonomy): Bacteria > Bacillota > Clostridia > Acetivibrionales > DSM-1351 > Ruminiclostridium. Next base: position 1,612 of record JAEZIB010000121.1, read on the forward strand.
CGTGGATTGAAATCGAAAACCCTACGGCGAAGTTTAACTACATGGGTAGTCGCTCCTCTTGTAGGAGCGTGGATTGAAATTTTCATACATACGATTTTTTCTAGCCATCTTCAAGTCGCTCCTCTTGTAGGAGCGTGGATTGAAATTACACGATGGTGCAATAACGACAAAAATGCTTGAGTCGCTCCTCTTGTAGGAGCGTGGATTGAAATTATTATCTCGTTGTCGCGTTCAAATTTCGCCATAGTCGCTCCTCTTGTAGGAGCGTGGATTGAAATCTAAAGCCGCCGCTAGTAGTGTCTACCATACGTAAGTCGCTCCTCTTGTAGGAGCGTGGATTGAAATCTGCCAATTATAAGCTTAGTTTTTGAGGCATGTGTCGCTCCTCTTGTAGGAGCGTGGATTGAAATATCGTCTAACATAGTGTTAATTTTTAAAACGCCACGTCGCTCCTCTTGTAGGAGCGTGGATTGAAATCTTAACCCAATATACAGCTGACCATTTATCGTAGCCTGTCGCTCCTCTTGTAGGAGCGTGGATTGAAATATCTGCTGATTTAAGTCTTAAGGCATTCAACTTATGTCGCTCCTCTTGTAGGAGCGTGGATTGAAATCAGTTAAAAGGGAAGTATAAGTGCTCCATAACAAGTCGCTCCTCTTGTAGGAGCGTGGATTGAAATTTGATTTTTCCGATAGTTTTTGAGCCTGTAAGAGGTCGCTCCTCTTGTAGGAGCGTGGATTGAAATTCCTGATGCGTACAGGTAGGAACTTTTTTCATTGGTCGCTCCTCTTGTAGGAGCGTGGATTGAAATCAACTTTCCTTACCTATATTAGTATCTATTAAAAGTCGCTCCTCTTGTAGGAGCGTGGATTGAAATTAAACTATCAGCTTTTTGCTGAACCTAACGCTAATGTCGCTCCTCTTGTAGGAGCGTGGATTGAAATTTTGTATTGAGTTCCTTTGTCAACTTCAATAGAAAGTCGCTCCTCTTGTAGGAGCGTGGATTGAAATTTGTAATGTCATTCCAGTATCCATGTGGAACTCTGTCGCTCCTCTTGTAGGAGCGTGGATTGAAATGGGAAGCTTGGCGCGTGATGCGTAGAAACGACCCGTCGCTCCTCTTGTAGGAGCGTAGAGTTAAATCATAGCATCTTTGTTTTTTATTCAAATTCAGCGTTCCCCTCACCCTCCCATCAGAATAATTAATGCAATAATTACTTTGTATTAATTCATACTTAACATTCCCCTAGTAAACTACATATGAAATAAAAAATAGGTTACGGAGGGAATGGTTATGTTAAAAAGGTTGATATTATCTAAGAAAGCTTTATCATTTTTATTATGTATGGCAATGGTAGTAGCAATTGTTACTGGATTTTCACCAATAAAAGATTTAGACTTAACTGGGCAAACTGTAGAGGCACAGACATTAAGCGAAATAGAAGAAGTAAAACTAGCGCAGACAACTAAAAACCCTAAGTACATATTTATGTTTATTGGAGACGGTATGGCAGCAGTTCAGGTCAATTCAGCCCAAATTTACAAAGGAAGCAACAACCCTAATCAAATGGCTTTAAAAAGCCTTAGCTTTCAGGATTTTGAGGCAGTAGGCTATCAAACAACTCACGATTCAACCTCCTTTGCGCCAGACTCTGCATCTACAGCAACGGCTTTATCATCAGGATATAAAACCTGGAGTGGAACTATTGGATTAAAGCCCATTGGAAACAAATCTGCTAATAAACTGGAAAATGTTGATGGAGCTAACGTTCCACAAAATATCGCTGAAAGATTGAAAGCCGAAAAAGGCATGAAGGTGGGTATTGTCTCAACAGTAACAATTAATCATGCAACTCCTGCAGCTTATTATGCCCATGTACCTTCAAGAAATGATTATTATGATATTGCGCTTCAAATGGCAGATTCAGGCTTTGATTACTTTGGTGGTGGTACCATTAATCAACCAACAGGAAAGAATAAGGATCAAAAAGATGCTTATAAGATATTGGAAGAAAAGGGCTATAAGATAGCAAAAACAAAAGAAGACATTTTGGCACTGAACAGCAAATCAGGTAAGGCATACGCAGTGACACCAGTTACACAAGATAGTGGTGCAATGCCTTATGCTCTTGATGACAAACCGGGAGCTTTAACACTGGCGGATTTTGTTAAGAAGGGTATAGATGTTCTCGATAATGAAAAAGGCTTTTTTATGATGACAGAGTCAGGAAAAATTGACTGGGCAGGTCACGCTAATGACGCTAAAGCAAATATTGAAGATATTTTAGACTTTGATAAGTCAATTCAAGTGGCATTAGACTTTGCTAAAAAGCACCCTAATGAAACATTAATCATCGTAACAGGCGACCATGAAACAGGTGGAATGACGATAGGTCAAGCAACAACTGGATATGATACGGCGTTTTCTCTCTTGGACAATCAAAAGATGTCATATGTTGCTTTTGATGAATTAATTGACAGTATGAAGAAAAAGAATCCTAAACTAACCTTTGATGAGGTTATGCCGATAATTACTCAAAACTTTGGACTTTTTAACAAAACAATTGGTGATACAAGTCGTAAAGGTGAACCTAGTTATATGACCTTAGAATTATCAGATAGAGAAGTGGCTAAATTGAGAGCTGCATTCGCTGAAACAATGTCCGCTAAGCCTGCTGATAATGAAGAAACGGCTCTGTTATATGGCGGTTACAATCCTCTCTCCGTAACATTAACCCATATTATTAATAATAAGGCAGGTATTGGTTGGACCTCATATTCCCACACGGGAGTACCAGTTCCTGTGTATGCAACAGGTGCAGGGGCGGAGTTGTTTAACGGTGCTTACGATAACACAGAAATATTTGATAAATTAGTAGCAGCCTCGCAATTAAATTAATTCGTTGTGCTAATTTATTTTGAACTAAGTTTGCAGGTAAACTAGTACTATAATTTTACCCTGCAAGGGTCATAAAATAATTATCACAACGCGTTAAATTAGGTCTAAAATATCAAAAATTATATTATTACAAGAAATTTGCTTCTCAAAGCAATTAACTATATAGAACATTCATATATTGCATGCAATTTTCTTCGTTGCAAGGAACCACCTGAATTACCTCCGACGAAACACATTGGGTTTCTGAGCACCTCTAAACCGAAAAGGAGAATCGTCCTTTTCGTCAACAATATAGGAATTTATGTAATGAAAAAGTGTATGGTCATTGCTTGATTTGTTCAAAATACAAAGAGAACGATGAATGCAGGATATGAAAACTTTGCATTTTCAAGATAATAATTAGAAAAGCTTTTAAACACTCTTACACATATAAATTCCTATATTCTATTAACAAGGCTGGGGTAACCTCCAGTCTTGTTTGATAATTAACTCAACTTTTCTAGTTAAAAAATTATAGTTGTTCATTTTATCAATGAAAAGTTGAGTAATAAAATTAAATTGACGTAATTGATATTGGCAGTACCATAGCTTACGTCAATGAAAGGAGTAGCATTTGAAAAAGTTATTTGTAAAGGTACCTCGAAAAGAAGTTGTTTTTATAATGGTGATTTTAAGCTTGTTAGCAATACTTGCACTATTGCCTACAGGATTTCAAAAGCAGGAATATAGACACACAGAGGGTGTCAGAGCCAAGGTTATTTCCGTAAACAATTCAGGCATTAATAGCTCGGGATTTTACAAGCTCGGTGATCAAAGTGCTATTATTGAGCTTGAAACAGGTTCCCATAAGGGTGAACAGATACAGGCTAATAATATGTTGACTGGCAGTTTAGCAGTGGATAAGATATTTCAAAAAGGAGATAAAGCTTGGGTTCTGATTGGATTTAATGAGAAAAATGAGATCAACTTTGCCAATATGATTGATCATTATAGATTAGACAAGGAAATACTTTTAATAGGAGTCTTTGCACTTGCTATTATAATTATTTCTGGATTTACTGGAGTAAGAACTCTACTTTCAATTACTTTTGCTCTGCTTTGTATTTGGAAGATACTCATGCCTGCCATGCTGCGTGGTTATCATCCATTGATAGTTGCTCTAATTGTCGGAAACATGCTTACAATTGTTACGCTTCTGTTGGTAGCTGGTTTTTCAAAAAAGGCATATGCGGCAATAATTAGTGCTACCACTTGTTCTATAATAACATGTCTTTTTGCCATGATATTTGGAAGGCTATTTAATATGCATGGCGCTGTACTGGAGGGAGCAGAATCTCTATTATATGCAGGATTTATGAAGCTCAATCTCACTTCTATTTTTCAAGCAGGAATCTATCTTGCAAGCTCGGGAGCTATCCTTGATTTGGCAATTGATGTGTCCTCAGCACTGGAGGAAATTGTTAATAACAGTCCAAAGATAACTGGGGCGGGACTTGTAAAATCAGGACTTAACATTGGCAAGTCTGTAGTGGGCAGTCAAACCACTACGTTAATATTTGCATATATGGGAAGCTATATCACAGTGATGATGGTGTTTATGGCTCAAGGTACACCTCTTATGAATATACTCAACTCCAAGCCCATTGCAGCGGAGATATTACATACCTTTGTAGGTTGTATTGGTCTTGTTTTGGTGTCACCATTAACATCTATAGTATGTGGATTTATGTATAAAAGGGATATGAAAACTAGTGAGGTGGCTGGTGTCGGTGTTTAGTTCAACAAAAATAAACAGTAATTATCAAAATATACTATAATACCCTAAAAACAGCCAAAATGCAATAAAAGTTATATCATTACTATATTGACAAGGTATTTAATGTAATGTATTCTAAAAAATATAGGTACTTGATAAAAATAAATTTTATATCAAGTTATTCTAGTTCGTATTTAAAATAGAAAAATAAAATAAGCTCATAAGTTATGCCTAGTCCATGTTATTACTTTAATGCTTTTTTATTAAACATGGACATGGATATATGGCAAATTGAAGTTATTAATATTTAAGGGGGGTGCCGAGTCCATGTCATTGCTTTATTGTTATTCTGTTTAAAACATGGGCATGGATGTATTTATGCGTGTTTCAGCTATAGAAATAGGTACAAATTCGACTAAATTTATTATTGCTCAGCTAAACGAGAATGGAGCAGTTGAGGTTATTACTAGAACTAGCACAGTTAATCGACTAAGTAGTGGGATGTATCCTGAAAACAGCTTAAAGCCTGAAGCAATAGAAAAGGGTATCGAGATTATTGGAAATATGATAAATGAAAGCAATGCTCAGGGAGCACAGCTGGTATCAATTTTTTCAACTAGCGTTCTTAGAGATGCTGGCAATAAAGAAGCTTTCATTGGGAGAATAAAAGAGCTGTTTGGTATTGACATTAATGTTATCAGTGGTGAAGAAGAAGCTCAATTGGCATATATGGCGTGTAGGGAAGTTGTTGATGATAAATCTCAGAAATTCAGTGTCATCGATATAGGTGGTGGCAGTACCGAGATAATAATTGGAAATGGTACTGATATTGAGCATAAAATCAGCTTAGATGTTGGAGCAGTTAGATTAACAGAAATGTTTGTCAGCCATGATCCTGTAGAAGATAGTGAAATTGAGAAAATGACAGCGTACATAGAGAAACAGATAAATGAAAGAGAGTCTTTAGACTTAAGCGGACTACAGTTAGTTGGAACCGGAGGAACAATAAAAACTCTGGGGACACTTTTCTATCAAAAAGACCATTCAAAAGAAAAAACTATAAATGGAAAAGTTATAAAGAAATATGAAATAGAATTACTATTTTCCATGTTAAAGCTTCTAAATATAGACAGCAAAAAGAAACTTATCGGACTCAATCCTAAAAGAGCAGATGTAATCACATCCGGAATCAGAATACTACTTTCAGTCATGGACAAATTTAGGTTAGAAGAAATAAAAATCAGCTCTCAAGGTGTATTGGAGGGATTTATTGCACAATATCTTCAGACAAAAAGAGAATGACTTTTATATGGAGAAATTGAAAATTGAGTTAATAATCAGAACTTATATAAAATAAGGGGGGTTGAAACGAATGAATGATAACCATTTACAAGCATTAGCTCAAAAATATGGTACACCTTTATATGCATATGACGGCGATAAAATTGTTTCACAGTTTAAAAAGCTTAAAAGCTGCCTGCCTGAGGAGATGGAAATTTTTTATTCCATGAAGACAAATCCATTACTAGGAATATGCCAGCTGTTTAAAAGCCTGAATAGTTCTATAGAGGTGGCTTCTTGTGGTGAGCTTTTTATTGCCCTATCAGCAGGTTTTTTGCCCGAACAGATTATTTTTACTAGCCCGGGAAAAACTTATGAAGATCTTGAATATGCTATTGAAGAACAAATATACAGTATAAATATTGAGTCAATAGATGAGGCAATTATTATTAACAGTATAGCTGCTGAAAAAAATAAAAAAGTAGATATCTCTATCAGAATCAATCCTGATTTTGATGCTACTTGCTCCAGTATAAAAATGTCTGGTGTTCCAACTCAATTTGGCATAGATCAAGTTTTGTTGGGAAAAGCATTTGATACATTTTCACAGCTGCCTAATATTAATGTAATTGGTATCCACATTTATACAGGGACTCAAGCATTAAACGCAGAGAAGATTATATTTGCTATGGAACAAATTATTTCACTAGCCCTCGAGTTATCAGAGGTATATAGTTTTCCATTAAAATTTCTAGATATGGGTGGCGGGTTTGGAATTCCTTATTTCAAAGGAGAAGTAGAACTGGATTTAGACCTTTTAAAAGAAGGTGCAGTGAAAATATGGGACAAGTATAAGGACAGATTAGCACAAACAAGAGTTGCGGTTGAAAGTGGAAGGTTCTTAATGGCTGAGTCTGGATGGTATTTGACTAAAGCTATATATTCAAAGGAATGCAAGGGAAACAAGTATATTGTATGTGACGGAGGTTCAAATCATCACGCTTCTTCTGCTTTTCTTGGAAGACATATACGCAATAATTTTCCGATGCATGTACTAAATAAATCTGATGCAGAGGAAGAGGTAAATGTGGTTGGTCCCCTTTGTACGCCTACAGATGTGATTGGGCAGCGAGTGAAGCTTCCAGTGATTGGTGTTGGAGATATTATTGCAATTGACAAGTCGGGTGCTTACGGATTAACTCAGAGCCCTTTAGCGTTTCTTAGCCATCCTTCACCGGCAGAGGTTATTCAATTTGGTGAGGAGTCATATGTTTTACGAGAAAGAGGCAGAAAAGAAGACTATATAATAGGTCAAAATAAACTTAATAGAGAATAGACAGAATAATATCTAATTGAAAGTTGGTGCTATGTTGAAAAAAACAGATTTAAATGAGTTTTCGTTTTTTCTAAACAAAGACAACAGCAAAGATAAATTAGCTATGGCATTAAGTTGCTATGAAGCTTCTATTTATAATATAGTAAAAAATAGCGGTCAATTAGGTAAAAGTTTAATTATTCCTCTATTTTTAAGAGATATCAACCCAATACTGACCTACGAAGAAGATACAGGAGTTTTTTTCATTACAAATGAAAACAGCAATTATGCTCCTGTATGGCATAAGTATATTAAGATAATCAACTATGTAAAAGAGCAGGATAGCCATGCAATAGAATTTTTGGAAAGTCTTCTGGATAAAGGGCAAATGGTTATGCTACAGACTGTTTTTCAAAAAATAAAGTATTATGCTGAATATAATCCTGATTTTGATTTGAATTCATATTTTAACGGAGCGGCACCACATGTTAATATCCTTGTTTATCATGAAGATGACAAATTCTATTATGCAGAAAAGGTGCCACACCGTATCAATTTAAATAATTTTGTTCCTTACCAGTTTAATAATCAAATTGGTGTAATTCAGAAAAAAGATATGGAAGAGGCATGTAATTTTTACCTAAAGTGTTATACCCTTGATATTGATACACAATTTATTAAAGAAAGTTTAAAGCACGAAGACATAGTTAGCTATATTCATGCTATTAGCGAAAATTTTGTGGGTAAAACAATTTCAGCTAAAGGTATTACAAAATATTATGGAAACTCTGCATTGGAAAAAATCATAGATATTTGTAATGATGGAGTTGATATAAAAAAATACAAGCATACTGCTAATTGGGCGCTGCATGATAAATTAACCTTTGATATGTGGATGCTGCATGGTTCGAGGCAAATTTTATTAGAGTATATTATTCAGGAAATACGAGATGTAGGAAACAAAGAAAATCTTATACAATTAAGAAATACTCTTAAAGAATCAATATTGCAATGGAGAGGCTTGGAAACAGTGCTGGCTAAATATACAAAATCCACAAGGTCAACTCTTCTTAATGAAAAAATAGCAAATAAATTTAGAAAGTTACTAGCTTTAGAAAAAGAGTTAAATGAAATGCTTAGAAATTTTACTTAAATAATAAACCAAGACTCAAGCACTGTTACTAATTTATCGCAATTATTTTGGAAAACACCATTGATAAGTCTCCCGCAGCGAAAGATATTTATGTGGGAAAGTTGAGTAAATATATAAAATACAAAAGTTGGGTGAGGTTATTGCAAAAAAGTGATTTAAAACTTCTTACTTTTTTCAGAAAGCTAAATGGAAGTGTAGACCATACAGCAATGTCTTTATACTGTTTTGAGAGTGCTGTATACAATATTATTAAAAATAATAAAGCTGTTGAAAGTGAACTTGTTAAGCCTTTATTCATAAGAAATATACAGCCAACGTTCTGGTACAATGATGAAACTGGTATTTTTAGAATAAACAATGAAAGTATTAGTCTTATTCCACTTTGGCATAAATATATTAGTGTAACAAAATATGTTAAAACTAAGGACAAGGACTCTATGCGCTTTCTAGAAAGCTTACTGGACAAGGGCTATATGGTTATTCTACAAACGGTATTTGAACGGGTAAAGTTCTATCAGAAGTACGATCCTAAGTTTGATTTTAACAATTATTATCAAGGAGAGGCAAATCACGCAAATATTATACTGTTTCACGAGGCTGATAAATTTTATTTTGTAGACAAGCTTCCCTACTGTGTAAATGATAATTTTGTATCGTTTGAAGACAATCAGAGTATTGGCGTTGCTTACAAAAGTGAATTAGAGGAAGCTTTTAATTATTTTATGAGATGCTATACACTTGATTTGGATGTACAGCAGCTTAATAATAAGGAAGCCTTAAATAGTAATATAATTGCTTATATAGGTGAAATAGCATGTAGCTATACTGGAACTACAATTTCGAAGCATGGGTATACGCTATACCATGGCATTTTGGCTTGGGAAAAGCTAATTGAATTTTGTGAGAAAGGCGTTGATATCAAAAACTATTTTCATACACAAGGTTGGACTAGATATGATAGGATATGTTTTGATATATGGATGCTGCATGGCTCACGGCTAATTTTGCTGGAGTATTTAGTGCAAATAAAAAAAAGCAGTGGATGCGTAGATAATTTTTCGCTTCTGATAAATACACTTGTTAAATCAATAAATCAAATAAAGTTATTGGAAAAGGTTTTAGCTAAACGAGCAATATCAAGAAATTCACAGCTTGATAATAGGATAGCAGATAGGATTAGAGCTATAATTGAAACAGAAAACTTATTATATGAAAGGCTAAAGGATTTTACAAAAATATAGGATTTAGTATAATGTGCCCCAATTTTTGGAAATAATATTATTAAGAATACCAACACATTATTGTACAGCATTTAGTAATAGCTAAGAGTACTTTTAATGCATGAGGTAAGTATTTAATAAGTTTTCAGAAAAAGGGGTTTTTTTATGTATAGAAGAATAAGAATTTTGCTTTTTATATTTTTAGCAGTGTTTTCATGCTTGCTTACAAGACTATTTTATATTCAAATAGTTGGAGGTAATTCCATGGCAAAGGAAGCTTCTGCACAAAGATCAAATAATATCAATATAGAAAGTGCTAGAGGAGATTTTGTAGACAGAAATGGTATAAGGCTTACCAACAGGACACCTGGAATTACTGTCGTTTTAAAACCTGCATTTTTGCGGGATCAAATATCGTCAGTTGAGCAAATATGCAGACTTGTAGGATTGGATGTAGAAAAAACAAAAGAAAAAATACAAAGATACAATACGCCAATTTTAGTTGAAATAGATAAAGAAACAAAGGCTATACTTGCAGATATGAATATTGAAGGAATTTCATTTTTAAATTCACTTAATAGATACAATACTGACACCAAAGCTAAACATTTATTAGGTTACTTAAATAAGGTAGATAAAGTAGGGAGTAACGGATTAGAAAAGTTGTATGAAAAGACCTTAAATTATGGTAATGAGGATATGCTTGCTGTAATTACTGATGGTAATAATGAACTACTCAATGGTTTAGGATATAGGATTATTAAAGGCGACGATAAAAATAAAAAGCTGGATATAAGACTTACAATTGATTATCATATTCAGACAGCTATAGAGCAAGCATTGGATAAAAGAGGCTTAACAGGTGCTATTGTTGTTGAAAATGTTAATAATGGTGATATTGTCGCTATGTGCAGTAAACCTGATTTTGACCCTAATGATATTGAAAAGTATTTATCAAATAATAAGAGACCATTGTTTAATAGGGCTGTGGCGCAGTATAATTTAGGCTCAGTCTTTAAATTAATTGATTTGGCTGCAATGTTTGAAAAAAATCCAGAATATAATATGATTTATAACTGTCCCGGATATATTCAGGTGGGTGACAAGGAGTTTAAATGTTCCTCCTATGAGAAGGGTGGGCATGGAACTATTGATATAAACAGTGCACTGGCAGTTTCCTGCAACTCTTATTTTATAAATATGGCACTGGATTTAGGAATTGATCCAATTTTATCAATGTGCAATACGTTAGGTCTTGGTAATAATACTGGATTATCCTTACAGGGGATAGATGAGGCAAAAGGATTTGTTTCCCCATTATCAGATATAAAAAACCCTGGAGATATTGCCAACATTTCTATAGGGCAGGGTCAGATATTAGCTACACCGGTTCAGATTGCTGATTTGGTTGCTACTATTGCTAATGGTGGGATAAAGAATAATATTAATGTTGTTGATTGTGTGGTAAACAAAGAAGGAAATAAAGTTAGAGATTTCAAAGAAATAAGCCAAAAGCGAGTTATATCAGAGTTAACAGCTGAAAGAATAAAAAGCCTTATGGAGGGAGTAGTAAGTACAGGAACTGGTAAACAGGCAAATTTAGACGGGTACGGTGGAGCAGGAGGAAAGACTGGAAGTGCTGAAACTGGCCAATTTATTGATGGAGAAAAAATTATTCAAGCATGGTTTGCAGGTTATTTTCCTGCAAAGTCACCGAAATATTCAGTAGCAATATTTATTGAGGACGGTAAAAGCGGAGGAACTGCTGCTGCACCTATTTTTGCTGAAATTGGTGCTGAAATAATGAGCAAAGGACTTTGGTAAACACAGCTACTTTTTATAAAATATGATTGTTATATTAGGAATTAGGATTACTTAATAAATAGGTAGTCCTTTTATACTAATATAGAAAGAAGGTGGCAAAAAATGGAACTAAACATTATTATTACATGTGTGGCAGCGATTTGTGGAATTGTATTTGGATATCTTGCGATGCAGGCTAGGATTAAAAGTGAGTCAAAGCAAAGTGGGGTTGAAGCAGGACAACTTAAGGTAGATATTGACTATATAAAGCGTAGCAGCGATACTACACTGCTTGAATTAAAATGCTTGAATCGTACAGTAAATAACCATGCTGATAGGTTGGCACGTGTGGAAGAGAGTACAAAACAAGCTCATTTAAGGATTAATGAAATAAGAGAAGAGCTGGTTAAGGATGGATAATAATATATACATAAAGATGAAAAATGTATAGAAATAATTGGATGTTTCAGCAATACTCATAAATAAATGTTGAGACGCCGCTGATGTAATGAAATTTTTCTACAATCAAAAAAATTCATTTTGAATCTAGGCGTTATAAAAGGCCCCCAAGAGAAGTTTCTTGGGGGCCGAACATTAGCTAAATTTTCCACAACATTTCAAAGTAATACTATTTCGCATTTGAAATATAAAACATATTTTAATCACCACTTACGCTGTGCACTGCATTGCAGTGGCTCATAGCTTGAAATAAGTGGATGGAGCAGAAAAAATACTGCGTTCCTCCCACGATAGTTTCACTTTAGTTTGTGCCGAAATGGGGCGTGGAAGGTAGTATTGGACAGTATTTGGGGGCCTTGCCCTAAAGCCACATATGCGGCTACTAGTATTAGATTTGTTTAAGCAAAAGTTATATTTGTTTACAAATAATACTAATTAGTTCAGTTTTTAGTGATTGAATAGCATCTTCTCTTGGTAACATTATGTACTTTGATAGATATTCAATATCATAGGCAAACAGATTAAGAATTTCGTCCATAGAATTTTTATCACCTTGCTTTGCCATTTTTACTGTATTTCTAAATTCTGTATTGTTTCCCGCAATAGATCTAGTCCCTTTTTTTTCCACTTATTCACCCCCTGTTGAGTAATATGTAACTGATTTGCTACTTCTTTTTCAGTCATTCCATAAATAATGGTTTTTTCTAAGATATATCTGCATTTTTCCCATGGAATGGTGTTTAACAGACTATCTACAAAAATTTTTGAAATAATTTCTGCTTCAAAACCAATTTCAGATGCCTGTTCTTCAAATAGCATTTGGTGTTCTCGTATCTGCTTTATACGACTTTTATATTGTATTCTCCATGCTGCTCTTCTTAATAGCTTTCTGCAATTTTCCACTGTGATGTCATCATTTGTTTCCATAAGTAAACCTCCATAGTTGACGAATTTTCGATATTATATTTTAAGTTGTGGATAATTACTTTGTTGCATTTAATAAAACAAACTATATTTTTATTATTTTTTCGCTACATCTGGAAGTGTTTCACATGAGTTATGGCGACATTTTTTCATTAGTTGAGGGTAAATTAAAGTGTTTTTACTAATATAGTAAAATATTACATCAAATTAACAACTATCCTTTAAAAAAATTTACATAAATGCAATATATAAATATTTTTTTAAAAAAGTTGTAATTAAGAAGTATAAATTACCTTTATAATATGAGGGAGGTGTACATAGAAAGGGGGGGTTAAATTTCAGGGGAAAAATTAAAGTTTTTTAGGGCAAGAAAAAACAAAGAAAAGTCAATTATAATTGGCTGATAGTTAGATTTGAGTATAAGCCATAATTGACGAGTAAACTTTAATGGAGGGTAAAAGGATGAAACACTTAAAGACACTATTTCAAAAAGTAAATAGTTGCTTTGGAGAGCAGAAAATAGTTACATACTTCTGTATGTTGTTGATACTGTCTGCATTTTTTTCAGTAACAATTAACCAAAATGAAGTATATTCTGCAACAGGGTCTGTTGGTACAATATACGCTGCATCTCCGATACGTCAACAAATGAGATTGGGACAGGCAACAGCAGTAGTCCCGGGAGGGCGTGGATTCATGCTTCCACAGGCAATCGTGGTTAAGGATAATTCAGGTAATCCTATAGCAGGACTTCAAATAACATTTGAGGTTTCTGATAATAGTTCAATTACTGCTTCAATGAGAGGATATAGCAGCAGAATTGTAAAAATTATGACTGATGCAAATGGAATGGCTTTGGCTACGAATACTTATGCAGGCTATTTAGGAGAAGCATATCAGGTATATTCAAAGCTTGCAAAGACAGTAGATACTTTAACGGTAACTGCCAGTGCACCAGGCTTTAATTCTGTTACCTTTGAAGTGGAAGTAGGAACAGTTGGAAGTAACATAATAGACAATACAAATCCGTTTATTTCTGTAAGTGCAAGTAATAAAAATGGTACATATATAGCAGGAACTTGGTCAAAGGATCCGGTTACTGTGCACTACACTGCCACAGATAGTTTATCCGATATAAAATCATTTACACCTGATCAGATTTTTAGTGAAGATGGAGCAAACCAAACTGCTACAGGTGAGGCCGTTGATGCTGTAAATCTAACTCAAAGTATAAGCTTTGGACCAATTAATATAGATAAGACTGCACCTGTTACAACAGCAGTAGCTACTCAGCCGCTATATGGAAATTGGAACAATAATACAGTTGAAATAGAGTTTGAAGCATCTGATAGTGTTTCAGGTATTGCTGCTATATATTATAAGGTTAACGATGAAACACCTGTAAAAACAGAAAGTAGTAATTTTAAAGCAACGATTGAGTCAGAAGGAATAAAACAAATCAGTTATTGGGCTGTGGATAAAGCTGGCAACAAAGAGGCTGACAAAACACTCACAGTTCAAATTGATAAAAGTAGTCCGACATTAATTAAGGAACTATCACCAAATGCAAATCAAAATGGCTGGAATAATACAAATGTAACTTTAAAGCTTACAGCTTCAGATATTTATTCTGGCGTTAAAGAGATTTATTATCAAGTGGGTGAGGCTGGAGTAGAAATAAAGGAAAATGGTAGTTCTACTTCAGTTTTATTAACTGAAGAGAGAACAACAAGAGTTACTTTTTGGGCTGTAGACAACTTGGGCTTTGTTTCCGAAAAAGAGACGGTTAGTGTAAATATTGATAAAACTAACCCAGTACTCAAGGTTCCTCAGGACATTGTTCTTGAAGCTACAGCGATAAAAACACCTGTCACAATAGGAACTGCAACAGTAGAGGATATATCAGAAAAGAATATAACCAATGATGCTCCAAAAGAAGGTTTTCCAGTAGGAGTTACAAAGGTTAAGTGGATTGCAGAGGATTCAGTTGGAAATAAAACCGAAGGTGTTCAGACTATTACAATAAAGGATACTACTAAACCATTACTAACTGTACAAGGTAATATTGTTAAAGAAGCAACTGGTATTCTAACTCCAGTAGTAGTCGGCCCTGCAGAGGCAAAGGATATTTTTAGTGTAACCATCACAAATAATGCTCCAAAAGAAGGTTTCCCTATAGGAGATACAAAGGTAATATTTACAGCAACAGATGAAAATGGGAATAGTGTTACAGCAGAGCAGTATGTAACAATAAAAGATAAAACACCACCTGTACTAACACTACCTGCTAATATTACTTCTCGTGAAGCTACAGCAGTAAGAACACCTGTAGATATAGGCATGGCAACAGCAAAGGATATTTTTGCTGTAACCGTAGAAAATAATGCACCAGCAGATTATGAAGTGGGTACAACCAATGTAGCATGGACGGCTAAGGATGCAAATGGAAATGTATCCACAGGCATTCAGAAGGTTAATGTTGTAGATACTACAAAGCCAGTATTAGATATTCCTGAGGACATTACTATTGAGGCTGATGCCAGAAGAATGAAGCTAAATATTGGCGAGGCAACAGCAACAGATATATTTCCTGTAACCATAAAAAATGATGCTCCTGCAGATTTTGGTGTGGGAACAACAAAAGTAACATGGACAGCGACAGATAGCAATGGAAATGTTACAACTAAGGTTCAAAATATTACTGTAACAGATAAAACAAAGCCTACTATAAAGGTACAAAATGATATTACCATTGAGGCGACAGGAAGAACTACACCTGTACAAATGGTTTTACCAGATGTAAGTGATATATTTGAAACTACAATTACAAATAATGCTCCTACAAATAGTATCTTCCCAATAGGTCAAACAACAGTGACCTGGACTGTTACAGATGCTAATGGAAATGTGTCCACAGGAGTACAAATTGTAAATGTTGTTGATACTACAAATCCACTACTTACCTTGCCAAAGGATATAAAGGTTGAGGCAACTGCAATAAGGACACCCGTTACAATTGGTATTGCAACAGCAGCAGATATTTTTACTGTAACTGTTGAAAATAATGCACCTGCAGATTTCCCAATTGGAACTACTGAAGTAAAATGGACAGCAACAGATGAAAATGGAAATGTTACAGAAGGTGTACAAAAAATAAATGTTGTAGATACTACAAAACCTGTTATAACTATTACTGGAAATACAAATGTAGAAGCAACAGGCAGAAGAACACCTGTAACCTTTAAAGCTACTGCAACAGATATATTTAAAGTAACAATAACAGATGGCGCTCTTGCAGATTATCCTTTAGGAACAAGTAAGGTGACTGTAACAGCTAAAGATGAAAATGGCAATATTGCAACTGCTGAAGTAATTATTGTTGTAACAGACAAAACTAAGCCTCTAATGGTTGTGCCTACTGATAAGACTGTAGAGGCAAATGCTGTAAGATCAATTATTGATATAGGTGAACCAGAGGTATCAGATATTTTTGATTTTACAGTTAAAAGTGATAAGCCTGCAGATTTTCCTTTAGGTACTACAAAAGTAATTTGGACAGCTACTGATGAAAATGGAAATGTTAGTACTGGAACACAGAATATTACAGTGAAGGATACTACAAAGCCTGAGCTAAAAGTGCCTGAGGACATAATTGCAGAAGCAACAGCAGTGCTTAGTCCTATAGCACTTGGAAAAGTAACTGCAACAGATATTTTTAATGTTACAATTAAAAACAATGCCAAGGAAGGTTTCTCTTTAGGTCAGACTGTTATTACCTGGACAGCAACAGATGCAAATGGAAATGTATCAACAGCTACGCAAAGAGTAACTGTTAAAGATACAACTGCACCTGCAATAATATCTGTTGAAGATATGACAGTTGAGGCTACAGATGTAATGACATCTGTAAATTTAGTGCAACCTGAAGTAACAGATATATTTAAAGTCAGCATGAGCAGTGATGCACCAGCTGTATTCCCACTTGGGACAACAAATGTAGTTTGGACTATAACCGATGAGAATGGTAACTCTACAACTGCAATACAATCAGTAACAATTGTGGATACTACAATGCCAGTTCTCAATCTACCTGCTGATATAAAATTGGAAGCAACAGCAGTAAGAACACCTGTAAACCTTATTTTAGCAACAGCAAGTGATATATTTGGTGCAGAAGTGACAAGCGATGCGCCAGTTGATTTTGAAGTAGGAACTACAACTATTACTTGGACTGCAACTGATAAGAATGGAAATATTACTACAGGAACACAAAAGGTGACAATTGAAGATACTACAAAGCCTGAATTAACAGCACCTGCAGCTGTTACAACAGAAGCAACCGCTGTGAGAACAACTTTAAACATTGGAATGGCAAAAGCAACTGATATTTTCAAAGTTGATGTCACAAATGATGCGCCAGCAGATTTCCCTATAGGGACAACTAAGGTGGTTTGGACAGCAACAGATGCAAACGGAAATGTTTCAACAGCAGAGCAGTTTATTACAATTAAAGATACTACAAAGCCAGTATTAACAGTGCCTGATGCAATAACAACAGAGGCAACAGCAATAAAAACACCTGTAAGTATTGGTGAAGCAACAGCAACTGATATCTTTAAAGTTGATGTTACAAATGATGCACCAGCAGATTATCCATTAGGAAAAACAGTAGTAAAATGGACTGCAACTGATGAAAATGGAAATGTTTCAACAGCAGAGCAGATTATTACAATAGTAGATACTACAAAGCCAGTATTAACAGTACCAGATGCAATAACAACCGAAGCAACATCGGAAAAAACACCTGTAAGTATTGGATTGGCAACAGCAACTGACATTTTCAAAGTAACTGTTACAAGTGATGCACCTGTGAGTTATCCAATAGGAGAAACTATTGTAACATGGACAGCTACAGATGAAAACGGCAATGCTATAACAAAAGAGCAGGTTATTACAATTGTAGATACTACAAAACCAGAGCTTAAAGTACCTGATAATATAGAAGCAGAAGCAACAGCAGTGAGATCACTTATAAATATTAGAGAAGCAACAGCAACTGATATTTTTAAGGTAGATATAAAAAATGATGCACCTGCAGATTATCCAGTGGGCACAACTACGGTAACATGGACAGCAACTGATGCAAATGGAAATGTTACAACAAAAGAGCAAATTATTAAAATAGTAGATACTACTAAACCTGTACTTGTAATACCTGATTCAATAACAACAGAAGCAACTTCAATAAGAACACCTGTAAACATTGGTAAAGCAACAGCAACTGACATATTTAAAGTAGATCTTAAAAGCGATGCACCTGCAGATTATCCAGTGGGTACAACTACGGTAACATGGACAGCAAAAGATGAAAATGGCAATGTTATAACAAAAGAACAGATTATTACAATAGTAGATACTACAAAGCCTGTATTGGTAGTACCTGGACCAGTGACAGCAGAAGCTATTGCTATTGAAACACCAGTAAGCATAGGCGGAGCAACTGCAAGTGATATCTTTAAGGTTGATGTTATAAGTGATTCGCCTGAAAAATATAAGCTGGGGAAAACTACAGTAAAATGGACAGCAACAGATGCAAACGGAAATGTTTCAACAGCAGAACAGGTTATTACAATTGTAGATACAACAAAACCAGTTATAACAGCCCCAGAAGGAATCACAGCTGAAGCAACTGCAATTAATTCACCTGTTGAAATAGGACAAGCAACAGCAACTGATATTTACCCAGTTACTATTACTAGTGATAAGCCTGAAAGCTATACATTAGGTACAAAAACAGTAAAATGGACAGCAACAGATGCAAATGGAAATGTATCGACAGCAGATCAGGTTATTACAATAATAGATACTACAAAGCCAGAAATAATTGCACCTAAGCCATTAACAGTTGAAGCAACTGCACTGAAAACACCTGTAAACTTAATTTCACCTGAAACCAGTGATATTTATGAGGTTACTACTTCACATAATGCACCTGCAGGTGGCTTTACATTAGGAACAACTGAGGTAACATGGACAGCAACTGATGCAAACGCAAATGTTTCAACAGTAACGCAGGAAGTTATTATAGTAGATACTACAAAACCTAGTATAGTTGCACCTAAGGATATAACAATGGAAGCAACAGCAGTCAGAACACTTGTAAGTTTAGGCTCACCTACAACAAGTGATATCTTTAAGGTAACAACAACAAATAATGGACCAGCAGATTTTCCAATAGGAACAACTGTAGTAATCTGGACGGCAACTGATGAAAACGGAAATGTAGCAACAGCAGAACAAAAGGTTACAATAGTAGATACTACAAAGCCTGAATTAACAGTACCTGTAGCTGTAACAGCAGAAGCAACTGCTATCGATACACCTGTAAGTATCGGGGAAGCAACAGCTACTGATATCTTTAAAGTAACTATTACAAATGATGATCCTAAAGAATATAAGTTGGGAGAAAAATTAGTAACCTGGACAGCAACAGATGAAAATGGAAATGTTACAACAGCGGATCAGATTGTAAAAGTAGTAGATACTACAAAGCCAGAACTTACAATACCAGAGGATATAACAGCAGAGGCAATTGCTATCAACACTCCTGTAGATATTGGGGAAGCAACAGCAACTGACATTTACCCAGTTACTATTACTAATGATAAGCCTGAAAGCTATACATTAGGAACAAGAAAAGTAACATGGAAAGCAACAGATGCAAATGGAAATGTTACAACAAAAGAGCAGCTTATTACAATAGTAGATACCACAAAACCTGTAGTAACAGCACCAGCAGATATTACAAAAGAAGCAACAGCAGTATTAACACCTGTGAATATAGGAGTACCAACTACAAGTGATATCTATAAAGTAACTGTTAAGAGTGATGCACCAGCTACGTATCCTATAGGAACTACTATAGTAAGATGGGAAGTAATAGATGAAAATGGAAATGTAACAATAGTTGAGCAGAAAATTACAATAGTAGATACTACAAAGCCAGAGCTGATAGCACCAAAGGATATAACAGCAGAGGCAACAGCAGTAAGAACTCCTGTAAAATTAGGTGAAGCAACAGCAAGAGACATATTCAAAATTACTGTCACAAATGATGCTCCTGCAGATTTCCCAATAGGAACAACTGTAGTAACCTGGACAGCTACTGATGAAAATGGGAATGTAGCAACAGCAGAGCAGATGATCACAATAGTGGATACTACAAAGCCTGAGCTTATAGTTCCAGAGGATATAACAGCTAAAGCCACAGCAAGAAAAACACCTGTAGACATAGGTGAAGCAATAGCAAAAGATATCTTTAAAGTGACTGTTATAAATGATGCACCAATAGCTTTTGAAAGAGGAGAAACTGTTGTAACATGGACAGCAACCGATGAGAATGGAAATGTTACAATAGCGAAGCAAAAAATTACAATTGTACATGATTGCAGACCAATTTTAATTATTCCTAAAGATATAACAGTAGAGGCTACAGGAATAAAAACACCTGTAAACATTGGTGAAGCAACAGCAACTGATATTTTTGAAGTGACAATCACAAATAATGATATTAAAGAATATCCTTTAGGGAAAACAGTAGTAACTTGGAAAGCAATCGATGAGGATGGAAATGCATCAATTGCAGAACAGATTATAACAGTAGTAGATACCACAAAGCCAGTATTAACAGTGCCAGCAGATATCACAAAAGAAGCAACAGCAGTAAGAACGCCTGTAGATTTTGGAAGTGCAACAGCAACTGACATCTTTAAGGTGACTGTTACAAATAATGCGCCTGTAGATTTCCCAATAGGCACAACTGTGGTAACTTGGACTGCAACTGATGAAAACGGGAATGTAGCTACAGCAAAGCAGAATATTACAATAGTAGATACTACTAAGCCAATCTTAAGAACAGGCCGTGATATGACTGTGGAAGCAACTGCAATAAAAACAGAAGTGGAAATATCAGCAGAAGCAAGTGATATCTTCAAAGTTAGTCTTACTTGTGATGTACCTGGATATGCACATATTGCTAGCATAGAATTTACTGATAACAATGTTTCATCAATTGGTAAGTATGCTCTTCCGTTAGGAAGTAACGAAATAACATGGACAGCAATGGATGAAAACGGAAATGTTACAAGAGCAGGACAGAATATAACAATAGTAGATACTACAAAACCAGTACTTAAAGTACCAGCGGATGTTACTGCAGAAGCAACTGCATTAAAAACACCTGTAGACATAGGTGAAGCAACAGCAACTGACATCTTTAAGGTAGAAATCAAAAATAATGCACCTGAAGTCTATCCAATTGGAACTACTGTAGTAACCTGGATAGCAACCGATGAAAACGGAAATGTTACAACAGGAGTACAGAATGTTACAATAATTGATACTACAATACCAGAGCTTACAATACCAAAGGATATAACAGCAGAAGCAACTGCAGTAAGAACACTTTTAGACATAGGTGAAGCAACAGCAACTGACATATTTCCTGTGATGATCACAAATGATGCACCTGCAGATTATCCAATTGGAACTACAGTAGTAAAATGGACAGCAACAGACGAAAACGGGAATGTTACAACAAAAGAGCAGGTTATCACAATAGTAGATACAACTAAGCCAAGCTTAAAAGTACATAGTGATTTTACTATGGAAGCAACTGCAATTAAAACAGAAGTAAAAATAGGAGCAGAAGCAAGTGATATCTTTAAGGTTAGGCTCAAGTATAATGTACCAGGATCTATGTATGTTGATCCTGTAGAATTTGCTGATAACAAGGTTACATTAGTTGAAAAGGTTGATGTTCCCCTTGGAAATAATGAAATACTATGGACAGCAATGGATGAAAACGGAAATGTTACAACAGGAGTACAGAATGTTACAATAATAGATACTACAAAACCAGTGCTTGTGGTACCAGAGGATATAAAAGTAGAAGCAACAGCAATAAGAACACCTGTAGATATAGGTAAAGCAACAGCAACAGATATCTTTAAGGTGACAATCACAAATGATGCACCTGCAGACTATCCAATTGGAACTACTGTAGTTACCTGGACAGCAACCGATGAAAACGGGAATGTTACAAGAGTAATACAGAATATTACAATAGTAGATACTACTAAACCAGAATTAACAGTACCAGCGTCTGTAACAACAGAAGCAACTGCCATTGAAACCACTGTAAGTATTGGTGAAGCAACAGCAACAGATATCTTTGAGGTGAAAATCACAAATAATGCACCTGCTGCATATCCAATAGGTACTAAAGAAGTAGTCTGGACAGCAACTGATGAAAACGGGAATGTTGATACAAAAGAGCAGGTAATAATTATAGTAGATACTACTAAACCTGAATTAACAGTACCAAAAGAATTAACAGTAGAAGCAACAGCAATAAGAACACCTGTAGACATAGGTAAAGCAACAGCAACTGACATCTTTAAGGTAGAAATCACAAATAATGCACCTGCAGACTATCCAATAGGAGATACAACTGTGATATGGACTGCAACAGATGAAAACGGCAATGTATCAACAAAAGAGCAGATTGTAACAATAATCGATACTACAATGCCAGTATTAGTATTACCTGAAGATATTATAAAAGAAGCTACTGCAGTTAGAACACCTGTAGACATTGGAAACGCAACGGCAACTGATATATTTGATGTGACTATCAGAAATAATGCTAAGTCAGATTACGGAATAGGTGATACATATGTAGTCTGGATAGCAAAGGATGCAAATAATAATGTAGCTACAGGAAGACAGAAGATAACAGTAATGGATACTACAAAGCCAGTATTAACAGTGCCTGCTGATGTAACAGTTACTGCAACTGGTACAAGAACAATTGTGCAAATTGGACAGGCTACAGCAAAAGACATATTTGATGTAACAATAACAAATGATGCTCCTGCTGATTTCCCTGTTGGTCAAACAGTAGTAACTTGGACTGCAAAGGATGTCAATGGAAATGTTACTACAGCAACACAGAAAGTAATTGTAATAGCACCTCAAAATACAGTAACTCTGAAGGCATATAATTCTACAAAATCAAATACATCAAATACAATTGATCCAAGAATTATGCTAGAGAATACAAGCAATACAACAATTAATCTATCAAATATAAAGATTAGATACTATTATACTGTTGATGGTGAAAAAGGCCAGACGTATTACTGTGATTATGCACAACACGTTACAGCTTCTGGTTCACAGAGTAATATTACTTCTAGCGTGACTGGAGCTGCCCAAAAGAGTGCTGTTAAGACAGGAAGTGATTATTATCTTGAAATAAGCTTCTCAAGCAATGCTGGTAGCCTTAAACCAGGTGAAAAAGTTGAAATTCAAGGTAGACTTACTAAATCAGATTGGACAAACTATACTCAATCTAATGATTACTCCTTTAACTCAACGGCAACAAGTTATACTGAAAACTCAAAGATAACAGTATATTCATCAGGCACTCTAATCTATGGTTTAGAACCATAACAAGAAACAATTGTTTTCAGGCTGCAGCTCCTAAAAGGGATTGCAGCCTGAAAGCATGTTATCGATAAGGAACTTAAATTTATCAGTTAAAATTGTAGAGTGGGGCTTATTAATGGAAAGCTGAGTAAGGAATAAAAAATATGAGCATTACTCCAATATAGAAGTACTTAACAGCTCTACAGTTAATAAGATACAAAAATACATAATTTAGCGCTTAAAATATTATTAGGGAGGATTTGACAAGGGTACATAGAGTTAAAATACCCCTTGTCAGTAAAATTATGAAGAACAATAAGAAAACTAGCATTATGAGAAAGATTTTAAGCTTTACTTTAACAGCTATTATTATTTTTACAATGATTCCAATTAGCAAAGCATCTGGAGCAGATGTTGGCATAGGTACAGATGGTAGTATTGTTGATTTGAGCTTGTGGAATTATACTGCTGATTATAATAGTTACAGTCTAAATAAATATAAAGGAAGCTTTGTAGATGGTAAAATAACTGGAAGTGTACCTGCTATTATAAACGGAATTCCTGTTGCAGCAATGAGCTCTACCTTTGAAAGCTTTACAGATTTGATGCAAGCACCAGATATACCAGATAGTGTTATACATATGAATTCTACTTTTTCTGGCTGTACCAGCTTAATGCAAGTACCAGAGATACCAAATATAGTAAGAGATATGGAGGCAACCTTTTCTGATTGCACGAACTTAACAGGGAATATATTTATTCCAAAGACAGTAATTAGAATATCTGATATTTTCACTAATACATCAATGCCAATAACTATGATATATTCATCAGATAATGCCGCAGCAGCTTCAAGTACAGTTCCCGCTAATGTTACAAAGGTAATAGATTCAGTTTCACCAGTAATAACAAGTGTTACTGGAGTTAATACTTCTAAAATAACAATTAATGCTACTGACGATTATAAAGTATATAAGTATGCTGTAACAACATCTGCTGCCATTGCAGTTTCTAGTGTAATCACCACTTCTGCCATTACAACATCTGATACTGTTCCAACCACAAGCTGGCAGTCATCAAATGTATTTTCAAATCTGCCATATGGTATATACTATGCATGGGCAATGGACGGTGTTGGAAATATTAGTGAAAGTAAAAGCTTTACTATTTCTGAAGCTGTCGGTACAGATGGAAGTTCTGTTGATTTGAACCTGTGGGATTATACTATCAAAGGTGATACTTATTGTCTGAATGGATATAAAGGGAGTATTGTAGATGGTAAAATAGTTGGCAGTGTACCTGCTATTATATATGGGATACCTGTTACGGAGATGAACGATACCTTTAAAGGGCTTACAGGATTGACACAGCCACCTGAGATACCAAGTAGTGTAATAAGTATGGATTCTACATTTTTTGATTGTAAAGGTTTAATACAAGCCCCACAAATACCAAATAGCGTAACAAATATGAGGTATACTTTTAATGGCTGTACAGGGTTGACTCAGGCGCCAAGAATTCCAAACGGTGTAATAAGTATGAATCATACCTTTTCTAATTGCACGAGATTGACCGAACCACCTGAAATACCAAATAGTGTTACAGACATGAATGCTACTTTTTCAAAATGTATTAATTTAATACAGCTACCTGAAATACCTGATAGTGTAGTTGATTTGTCATATGCTTTTTATATGTGCTCAGGATTAAGCAAAGCATCTATAATACCAAATAGTGTAACTAATTTACAATACACATTTTATGGATGTAACAACCTAACAGGAGATGTATTAATTCCAAAATCAGTAACAAAAATATCTAACATTTTTACAAATACCTCAATGCCGATAACTATGGTATATTCATCAAATAACAAGTTAGCAAAAGCATATAGTGCGCCGGCTAATGTTACAAAAGTAATAGATTCAGTTTCACCTATAATATCCAGTGTGAGTGTAGCAGATAACTCTATTGTAGCAATTAATGCCAGTGATGACTATTTGGTAGAAAAGTATGCCATAACCACCTCTAATACTGTACCAACAACAGACTGGCAAGCATCAAACAAGTTTTCAAATCTGTCTATTGGCAGATATTATGCATGGGCAATGGATTATGCAGGGAACATAAGTGTAAGTAAAAGTTTTATGTTTCCTACAGTTGTTGCAATAGGTACAGATGGAAGCGATGTGGATTTGAGCTTGTGGGATTATACTGATAATGGGAATACTAATAGTTTGGTTAAATATGTAGGCAGCTTCGTAGATGGGAAAATTATTGGAACTGTTCCTGCTAAAATAAATGGAAAGCCTGTTACCGTAATGTCGAATACCTTTAAGGGTTGCAAAGGCTTGATTAAAGCACCGCAAATACCAACTAGTGTAACAGATATGTCCTATACCTTTGATGGCTGTACTGGTTTGAACCAAGCACCAAAGTTGCCAAATGGTGTAATAGACATGAGATATACATTTAATGGATGTAAAGCGTTGACCCAAGCGCCAGAGTTGCCCAATAGTGTCACAACTATAAATCATACTTTTTCAGGCTGCACAGCTTTAATCCAAGCACCAAAAATACCAAATAACATAACTGATATGAATGCAGCTTTTTCTAAATGTTCTAAACTATCTAAAGCACCCGAAATACCTGCTAGTGTAGTAGATATGTCTTATGCTTTTTATATGTGTACAGGATTAACCCAAATACCTGTAATACCCGATAGTATAACAGACATGAAATACACTTTTTATGGTTGCACAAACCTAACAGGAAATCTATTTATAAAAAAATCAGTAATCAGAATGTCAAACATTTTCACAGGTACCTTAATGCCAATAACTATGGTTTATTCAAATGATAATACTGCAGCAAAGGCATATAGTGAGCCAGCTAATGTTACAAAAGTAATAGATTCATTGGCACCAGAAATAACCAATGTTAACCAAACATATTCATCTATAATATTAATTGCAAGTGATGATTATCTAGTAGAGAAGTATGCTATAACCACGTCTAATACTGCTCCAACTACGGGGTGGCAGTCATCGAATGTATTTTTAGATATTCCTGACGGAAGATATTATGCCTGGGCAATTGATAGAGTGGGGAATATTAGTAAAAGTAATGTATTTGTATTTCCTCAAACAACTGCTGCTGTAGGTACAGATGGAAGTAGCGTTGATTTGAAATTGTGGAAGTATACTAATAATGGAGACACATATAGTCTTGACGGATACGAAGGTAGTATTGTAAATGGTAAAATAGTTGGAAGTGTACCAGCTACTATAAACAGAAAGCCTGTTACAGCAATGTCTAATACCTTTAATGGCTGTTCAAATCTGGTACAAGCACCCAAAATACCAGATAGCGTGATAAAAATGGACTCTACCTTTTCTGGTTGTACAGGCTTGACACAAGCACCGCTGATACCGGATAGTGTAACAAATATGGCTTATTCCTTTTTAGGCTGTACAAGCTTGAAGCAAGCTCCGATAACACCAGATAGTGTAACAAATATGGAGGCTGCTTTTTCTGGTTGTACAAGTCTAACAGGGAATGTATATATTACAAAAAAGGTAATCAATGTATCAAATATTTTTATAAACACATCAATGCCAATTACTATGGTATATTCCTCAGCTAATACCATAGCACAAGCATATAGTGCGCCATCCAATGTTAAAAAGGAGATAGATTCGGTTGCGCCGGTTATACCTAATGTTCAAATTTCAGGAACAAAAAGCCAAAATAATATGACTCTTAAGCTGCTTGGAAGTGACAATTATTATATAAAAAAGTATGCTGTAAGTACTTCTAGTACTGTTCCAACTACAGGTTGGCAATCATCAAATGTATTTCCAATATCATCTGATGGTTTGTTTTATCTCTGGGCAATAGACGGTGTGGGAAATTTAAGTGGAACTTCTGTGGAATTTTACTGGAATTTTTAGATTGAAATTGTTATAAGAGTCGCTTTAACAATATTATTAAGGTGTTAATAAAAGAAGTTAAATATTAAATTGCTGTGTACTTACGGTAATATACAGCAGTATGAGTAAAGGCTATTGTAAAATATTCTTTAGACACAACATCATGTACTTGGTTATTCATAAACCTAGACAAAATAATGTGGCTTTGAACTATTTTGCGATAGCCTTTATTCTATAAGGTCATAAAATTAAGAACTTCCTGCCGTTATTACCCGAATAATATAAATCCAATGTAATCAATGGAACACATACAAGCATTTCTAAACTTTCAGGCTTTATACCACTCATAATAGGCAAAAACTAAAAAAGTAAATTGATTGAAAATCTAAAAATTAATATGGTAGTATTTGGCCCCGTGAAATTTACTAATAGATTAGAGTAGATTTTAGGGGAGTGATAGCATAAATGCAGACACAAAAACCGGCAGAACAAAAGTCAGAACAGTCATCGGGCAGAGTAAGCAATAATTTGAAAAATATACCTGCTTCTCAAAAGCCCGTCACAAAAAAAAATACAGTTAGAACAACTGAATATAAAAAAATGATTGAGATATGTCTATCTGATCCGGATTCTGTTACACGTGATGAATTTATTGCATTTCAAAGTGCAATGGGATACGGACAAACAGTCAGACTAATGGAAGAGGGAAAACGCCGTAAAATGGCAGAAAAAGGTGAGAAGAAAGGTCAAGAACCAACCTCTGCAGCAGGAAAGCCTAAGCAAAAGGTAGACGCTGTAAAAACAGCCAAAAATGAAACAAAGAATAATAATGAAATAAAAACAGAACAAAATAAAGTAACTACAGAGAAAAGTTTGACCAAGACTCTTTTAGCCACTGCAAAACCCAAAGTTAGTGAGACTGCTGCTGAGTCAAAAGTAGCGGCGCAGACAACTGCAAAGACAGCAATACAGTCAGCACCGAAGACGGCGGTACAGACAGCTGCAAAGGTAGCAACACAGGTGGCACTGAAAACAGCGGTACAACCAGCTGCAAAGACAGCGGTACAGCCAGCACCAAAGACAGCGGTACAGACAGTTGCAAAGTCAGCAGCACAGGCAGCACCAAAGACGGCGGTACAAACAGCTACAAAGTCAGTAGAACAGGCAGAACCTAAAGTAGCATTACAAACAACAGCAAAGATGGCAGCACAAGCAACACCGAAGGTAGCATTACAAACAACTGCAAAGGCAGCAGCTCTTGCAGCATCAAAGTCTGCGGTACAAAAGACAGCCAATTCGGCAGCACAAGCAATGCCAAAATCAGTAACACAGGCAGCACAAAAAGTAGTACAGACAGCAGTAAATGCTGAGCAACAGGTAGGACCGAAAGAAGAGCTAAAGGAAAAGGCACCTGGAAAGGCAGTGCCAGAAGCAGCGTTACCTTCAACTGCAAAGAAAGCTGAACAAACAGCATCAAAATCGGCTGTAGAAACAACTTCAAGAGCATCAGTGCAGACAACGCAAACATCCTCGAAAAATCAGACTAATAAGTCGTCAGATAAACAAAATACACCTCAAAAAGGTAAGGAAAAGAGCAGCGAAGGAAAAAAAGCTGCACCTTCAAAGCTAGAAGGTGGTTCTGCCCTTGGAAAAGGTGAGGGTGGAGTAAAGGGTCCAAGTGCCCAAAAAATTAATGATAGCCTTAAACCCAAAAGAGAGGTAAAGCCTGCACCTAAAATAACAGGAGAGGATCCTGGAAAAATATTAAGCCAATTGGGCAGTGCAGATGCAACTCAGGTTGTAAATACCTTCTCTGAGGCAAATGCTGCTTCAAAAGGAGCCTTTGATAAGGAAAAAGATAAGGCTCAGAAGCTATTGCCTGAAATACCAACACCTACAGGACTAGAACCAGTAAATAAGCAAGGTAATATAGACAAAAAACAAAGTCCAATAAAACATAAGATGCTTAGTGCCTTTAAAGCTGTAAAAGCAGGGGGAAAAGCACAGGAAGGCAATATTCAGGACTTTAATTTGCCTGAAAGAGATGACCTTGATGCTGATGATGTTATGAAGGAAGCAAAAGCTTGTACTGAGAATCCTCCTGAAATTGGTATGACAGGAGAGGCAGACCCATCTCAAATAGAGGGCTTTGAGTCAGAAGCCTCTGAAAGTGTTGAGAATTCCAAACAGACTGAAGTAGAACAAATTAAAAAGGAATTTGGAGAAAACAATATTGCACCATTGATTGACAATACTATATTAAAAGCAAAAGAGTCAATACGTGCTGCAGCACCGAAAAAGCTTGATATTAAGAAAATGGCACCAGTAAAGCCTGAGGTTGCTTCAAGGGTAGATCCATCTGTAAATGATACTTTACAGAATTATATGAATCAGCAAACTGGTGAATATGAAAAGGGAAAAGCTGAATATGATGCAGGCGTAGAAGCTGAAAAAGCAACAGCAGATGAGAAAATAGAAAGCCACAAAGCAGAAGCTAAGGAAAAGCAGCAACTTGAGCAGGAAAAGGCAAAAGCAGATGTATCTGGCTATAGGGACCAATGGCAAAGCGAAGTTGATCAGGCTACATCAGAATACGATACTGAAGCCAATACGGAAGTAGAAGGAAAGAGAAAAGAAGTAGGAGATATAAAGGATCAAAAAGACGGTGAGGTAAAATCAACTCTTGAAACTGCTGAAAAAGATGCAGAAAAAGAATGTGATTCAGCAAAAAAAGATGCTGACGAAAAAGAAAAAGAAGGGGAGAAAAAGAAGAAAAGCTTTTGGGAGGATCCTTTAGGCGCTATTGGAGATGGTTTAAAGGCAATAGCAGATGGTATAAAAAAAGCAATCAATGGTATATTTAATGCACTAAGAGGCTTGGTAAAAACCATATTTGAAAAAGCAAAGCAGGCGGCTCTAGCGTTAATTGAAGCAGGACGTAAGCTGATAGTTGATTGTATAAAGGGATTGGGAGAGCTTCTTAAAAAGCTTGTTAAGAAGTTATTAGAAAAATTCCCTGCTATAGCTGAGAAAATATGTGCATTAATAGATAAAGCTGTTAGCGTTGCTGTAGAAGCTGTAAACAAAATAGCTGACGGTTTGAAAAAAGCAGTAACTTTTGTTTTAGATACAATGGCAAAAGGGCTTGACAACCTCTTCGCAGGTTTACAAAAATTGTATAATGGAATTATGGACGGTTTGAAAAAATTCTTGAGTATGGACTTTATGGAAATATTGAGAATTGCATTAGAAGCTGCACAGATAGCAGCAGAAATTGCATTGGCATTTGCAACAGGTGGGGGCAGCGTATTGTTACAGATTGTAAAATGGCTTGCTACTACACTACCCGGACTAATTAGTAAGGCAAGGGCTATAATAGGCTTTGTAGATACAATTAGGAGCATTAAATTTAGTGATATAAAAGAAATGCTTAGTCCATCAGGAATAGCAGATTTCCTTGTAAAAGGAATCTTTGGAGAGCTTAAAGCGTTACCTGGGGCAGAAGGCGAAAAGGATGAAAAGGAAGGGGCTGAGCCTGCAGGCGGTGGTGCTGAAAAGGGATTAGTCAAGATTCTGAATACACTTACAAAGGTATTTAATAAAATAAAAGGAGTGTACGGAAAAGTAGCAGGTGCAATAAACAAAGTACTCCCAGTAATTAATATAACTAATAAAAAGTGGTTTGATCCATTTAGCATGGTATATGCCGGAGTCGCAAAGGTAATTGAAGTGGTTCAAAATCCTGCACAAGCATTAGGTGAAGGAGTAGGAAATCTAAAAGCAGCTGCAGGAAATTTCTTTGGCGGTATAAAGACAAAGATAACTGGTGTCGCAGGAGATATTAAGGAAAAGGTAGCAATCCTTGGAAAACCAGCAGAACTACTAAAGCTTATACTCAATAAGGGTGTTGATATGGTACTGAACTTCATTATAATGAATCCACCTTCAGCTCTATTGAAAGCAGTATTTAAGCTGATAGAAGCAGTTGCTGGAAAGTCTCTGGTGGAGTTGATACGTCAGACTATACCATTTGCAGACAGCCTGCTGAATAAGATAGCGGAATCAGGTCCTGTACAGGCTATTGCATCACCATTACAAGAGCCTATAAGCAAGGTGAGCGGTGCTATAGACAATGTTACTTCAGGAGTAACAGGTATTGTTGATGATGCAGAGCAGAAGGCTATGTCAGCCTTTGGCAGCGGCGAAAAGCTAATATCAGGCTTTATTGGTGGCGGTAAGGGTGGCAGTAGTAAAGGTGGAAACAAAGCTGGCGGTGGAAAAGGTGGCGGAGATTTCTTTGGCACTCTAAAATCAGGAATACATACACGATTGGTATCATTAGGAGAAGCAAATCTGAAGACCAAGGGCAAGGCAATGCTAAATAAAGGACTTCAGAAGGGTAAGGATATTGCAAAGAAAGGATTGGATAAGGGTAAGCAGGTTGTTGTAGATGCAGCAGGCAAAATCAAACAAATGCTTACACCAAAAGTCAAGTTCAAGTTAGGCAATGAAGACCATGAACTGTGGGTTGAAAGCGGCAAGAATAAAAATGTTGTAATGATGGCGAGTGAAAATGCTGGCGATATTAAAAGCAAGCTTGACAGTAACACACTAAAACAGGTAAAATCAAGTATAAATGAAGCTGAGCAGACTTCTGCTGATAAAATCACTAAAAAACAGGCAGAAAAAATTGCAAGTGGAGCAGAAGCTGCTTATAAGGGACAAAGTGAAGCTGATCACTTTGAAGATACATATAAACTGAAGCCTGATTCTTCATACGAGGCTAACGGGTATAAGTATAAAACTGATTCGCAAGGAAGGATAAAAAGTGCTGAAGGTACTTTAAGAAATATAAAGAAAGAGGATAGAGAAAGAAATAAGCAACATCAATTAAAAGCTGGTGGAACTAGTAGACAGTCAAAAGATCAGGGTGGCCATTTAATAGCTACAAGATTTGGAGGTTCAGCTTTAATTGACAATATAGTAGCAATGAATGGAAATGTTAATGTAAGTGCATACAAAATATTGGAAAATTCATGGGCAACAGCAATTGATGGCGGAGCTACAGTTTTTGTGAAAATCAAACCTAAATATAGTGGGGACTCATCAAGGCCAGATTCTTTTGAAATTGAACAAACTATTGATGGGATAACTCAAAGTTTTTCACTAGATAACATCAAAGGGGCAAAAGCTAGCCAATAATATTTATTTCAAGTAATTTTAATTTTATAAGGGGGTTAAGTTATGAAAACAGAAAAAATGGAGAGATTATATTCTGATATAGCAACAAAACTAGATAAGTTAATACCTGAGGAATGGAATGAGATTTATTTATATGCTCAATTAGCGAACTCTATGTATACCATGTACTTCTTCTATTATACAGAGGATAAAAAGAAATTAGTCTATAGTTTTGATATTCCTAAAAATTATGAGATTGATGAAGATAAGTTTGATGATTTAAGAGATGACATTAAAAAAAATCTAAAAGACTTGCAAAATGAATTTGCAGTAAATAAACATGAATTATGGACTAATCTTACTCTCATCATTAAGGACACAGGCGAATTTAAAATTGATTACAAGTACAATGACATTTCAACTGTAGACCCATTTGAACAACAAATTATATGGAGGTATGAAGTTCTTGGTCTCGACTCATCTAATAAAAGTAATTTAGCAAAAAAGATACTTGAGAAGTATTTTGAGAATAATAAGAAAGGCTAATTCTCATTCTCAGGTGAGAGGGTGAAAGTTTTTCTGTAAATTAATTTTGTATTATAAGTAATTGGGAGATGAAGACTTTAATTTAGCCTTCATCTCTTTTTACAATATAAGGAATATAAATTTATGCTCACGTCTTAACCTAACCTACCTTCATACATTATGGATAATTCCCATAAATTTTACCCAGTTTCTGAATGGTAAAGTTCACTTTCTGGTAGCCCCAAATGTGGCTAGATAAAGGGTTTTCAGAGAGCAGTATCATTTGGAGAAAGAAGCATATTGCTACAATATTTAGTTTATTGTAGTAATATGTTCCTTTTTCTATCAAAAAGCATTAAATTTTCAAGATAAAAAAGTTCATTCCAAATCACTTTCCCCAAATTCCCGGTTGTATTTCCCCTCCCTAAATTACTTAATATGCGAGTGAGATTTTGAATATTACAAAATTAAATTCGAATGAACTCAATAACAATTTGAGTTTTAAAACTGATGTTAAAGCCTCTTCTTTTTTGAGAATTTTATTGGGTTTGAGGTTAAATCCATACTGAATTTAATTTTAAGATGTTCTGCCTTAACAGAATGAATGTGCTAAGTTTAAAAACTCAACTTTCTCAGTCTAAAATTATAGGTGCTCATGCTTATCAATAGAAAGTTGGGTTGGGAATAATTGCGTGAACTAGTTGATAAGCCCCCGCACCGACAGACTTTTTATGTGAGTAAGTTGTTTAATAACTTTTATCAGGAGGATAACAAATGGAAGAAATAAACAGTGAATTAAACAGTGTTATAG
>JAEZIB010000130.1 GCA_023416275.1 Bacillota bacterium
TTTATAATCAGTGAAGAGAACAACCATGGGATACATGCACCTATTAGCATACCAACAAAAACTATTGGACTTGATATTCTGATACCTGTATCAAAAATTGTTTCTTTTACGCCCATTCCTACTTGAATCTTAGTTACATCAGTAAGGAAGGAACCAAATAGTGAAACAGCAGCTATTACAGCTGAGCCAATTGCAACACCCTTCGTAATTGCTTTTGTTGTGTTACCTGTAGCGTCAAGGCTGTCTAAAACTTTTCTGGAATTACTGTCAAGACTTGCTAGCTCAGCAATTCCGTTTGCATTATCAGCGATAGGACCAAAAGAATCCATTGCAACATTGTTACCAGTAAGAGTTAACATGCCAATACCTGTCATTGCAACTCCATATAGAACAAAAGAGACACCTTGACCCCAATAAATGAGAACAGAACTCATAATTGTGACAGCTATTACTAAAGTCTGCCAAACAGCACTTTCATAACCTTCTGCTATTCCACGCAGAATCAAAGTGGCTGAACCTGACTTTGAAGCAGAAGCAATATCCTTTACCGGTCTATGCTTTGTATCTGTAAAGTGCTTTGTAACCTCGTCCAGTGCTACAGCAAGTAAAATACCAACTGCAACAGAGAGGAAGGCTCTCCATTCATTCATATAGAAAGCAGCTAAAAGGGCAAAAGAACCTAAACTAATGGCTGCGGAGGTATAAAATCCTTTATTGATTGAGGTTAGGGCATTACCTTCTTTTGAGTCTCTAACCAAATATGTACCAATTATTGATGAGAACACGCCAATACCTCTGACTAATAAAGGGAAAATTATCCATTTTAATTGACCTGTTGCAGCATAAAGAGAAAGACCTAAAATTAAGCCTGATACAATTGTAACCTCATAGGATTCAAATATATCAGCAGCCATTCCAGCACAATCTCCAACGTTATCACCAACTAAGTCTGCAATTACAGCTGCGTTTCTGGGGTCATCCTCTGGGATTCCTGCTTCCACTTTTCCTACCAAATCGGCACCTACATCGGCAGCTTTCGTATAAATACCGCCACCCACTCTCATAAATAGAGCTAGTAAGGTACCACCAAAACCAAAACCTAACAAAGCATCAGGAGCTGCAACACCCAAGGCTATAAATATTGCGGTTCCGCCTAGAAGCCCCAAACCATCTGTTAGCATACCTGTAATTGTTCCTGTACGATAAGCAATCCTTAGAGATTCACCGAAACTCCTTCTTGAAGCTGATGCCACACGGACATTACCTTCCACAGCCATTCTCATTCCAAACTGACCTACAAGAAGTGAAAATCCAGCCCCCATGATAAAGGCAATGGCTCTTGCAAAACCAATAACAAGCTTTATCGTATCCTCGCTCAAATTTGAAAATCTCTCGACTGCTTCATCACTTGGTGGAACAATATACACTGAGAAAAATAACAGAACAGTAAGGATAGCAATAAGTGGAAGAATTGATTTTAATTGACGTCGTAAATAGGCATCAGCTCCGCCTTTAATTGAACTCCATATTTCCTGCATTTGTTGTGTCCCTTTATCAAATTTTAGTACTTGACTGCGAAGCAATAAGGCGTAACCTAATCCCATAAAGGCAATTATAAGAACACACCAAACGGCAACAGTTTCAAAGGTTGTAGCATTACTGAGACTAAACATTTTTTACACATCCTTTCACAAATAGATTGTTGATTGCTAACATAGAAGTAAAATATTGGCATGATATATTAATTCTATAAAACAATAAATAATCCTTTTATCACCTGCATGATATTTTATATATAGATATGAAAAATGAATTTTATAGGCATGCATGAATTTTATTCTAGAAAGACCAAAAATAGAATAAAATATTTTTGTTTTTTTAGGGAAAATTAATGTTACAAACGACTTAAAATCTTAAAATATAATTATTTTAGTAATATTATTGTAAGCATGGAAAGTAGTGCATATAGTATTGTTTATTCTTTTCGACTACAATATGTAGTTTTGAGCATGTTTTTTAAAACAATAGATTTATGCTGAAAAATTTTAAATTTTAACTAAAAAGCATTTGCATCAATTTCTATAAGCACAATATTTTGTATTCTTAATGTTTGAATTTCTATATATTGTGCAATACGTTATTAAATAGTCAAATATAAACTTATAAAAGTTATTTAGTCATTATTTAGATATTATAACATGTCGAGATATATTTACTTTTGAATGATATGATGGTAAAATTATGTAGAACATTACTCCACAAACGAAGAGAATGGTGGTATATAATGGAAGATAAAAATATTATGCTTAATAAGGAAGTAGAGTTGCTAAAAAACGAGCTCTATAAATTATTAGAAAATGAGCCGTGGGCAAAACATGATATTCTTATACTAAGTAAACGCTTGGATAGTCTTATTTTGGAGTTTTATAATATTGACTAAAGGGTATTACTTTTGTGCATTTGCATTATTGTTTAATTCTATACATTCTTTTAAAAGATTTTTAATGAGTATTTTCTGTGCTTCATCTTGTAATTTATGGTAATTATTCAAAATGTACTGTATTTTATTTGTAGAGTTACTTTTAAAACAATCTAAATCTATTAAGTTCTGTTTATACTGTTTTAATAAAATTGATATTAACAAAAATGAACATTCGAATAAAACATCTTCAGTTTCTGTACTATTCATTTGAAATTGCATTTTTACCTCCCTTTTCAGCAAACATTAAACTGCAAAACTGTATGTGAAAACTTTGTTTATAGGGCTTATGCATGCAAACTTTTAACAGTTAGGTCTATTTTCATTGTAGCTGCCTACAAATAATGTTATTAATATATAAAAAATACAATGAAATCTAAAGTATGTCAATTATTTCCGTAATGAAAAACAGTGAAGAGGATTTTCTCGTATAAGATATATATTAGCATTTGCACTATATGATTTTTTGATATAATGATTTTGGCTGTTATTTTATTCAACAAGAGGAAGGTTATTTTCAAATGTTAAATATAAATATAACGAATGATACATTTAGTATAAGAAATATTAATAAAGAGAGTATCAGTAATATTTATTCTATATATAAAAATACATACGACTTTAGCTATGCCACAGGTATATTTAACTCTATAGATTACAAACAATTTTCACAACAAATTTCTCAGTTTATTACTAGGCAAAATGTATTTTTTCTTGACATTTATTTAATATCAACAAAAAAAGTTATTGGTTTTGTTAAAGGGTTTATAATTAGAAATGAAAAGATAGTATGGATTAGCTCTCTTGCAATAAACAAACCATATCAGAGAAATGGGTATGGAGTACAAGTAATGAGTTTATTAGAGAATTTTTTAAAGAAACACTTTGGTATAGAAAAAAATTACATCTCGGTAGATAAGAAAAATATTATTGGGATAAGGTTTTGGAAAAAATGTGGATATGATGAGTGTAATCAGCTCTCTGAATTATGTTCAGATACATCAAGTAAAATCGTTACATTTATGTATAAAGAAATGTAAAATTAATCACTGGATGGAAAATTAATATAAAAATTTCAGCATTTTAAATATGATTACAAAAATATTACCAAAAAATTGCGTTAATGTTGCGAAAAGTTTGACAAACTGTTACAAAATGAATATAATAACTTTGTAACATAAAAATAGCTGAATCCCGTTAAAGGGTACGGAGGAACCAAGAAATTTGGGGTGAATCTATGAAAATAGTAGGGCGATCCTATTGCCCGAGCCCGACAGCTAACTTCGGAAGCGTTATTATAGGAGGAACTAATGTTAGGTAAGATTAACAAAATACTTGTTGCATGTATTTTTGCTTTTTCTCTTGTTCTTGTTTGCTCAGTTGCAATGGCTGCAAGTCAGTCGGGACAAATTGTGGGAACAAATGTAAACGTGAGAAAGGCACCCGATACATCTTCAGGTGTAATCACAAAGTTAACCAATTCAAAGGTTTCAATTCTTGATAAAACTAACGGCTGGTACAAGATTTCCTTTAGTGGCAAAACAGGTTGGGTTAGCAGTGACTACATAAAAGCACTGTCAACAGAAGGAAAAATTAACGCCAATGGTGTTAATTTCAGAGCTAGCGCTAGCACAGAAAGTGAAGTAATTGATTCTTTGAACAAGGGAAAGAGTGTTGTTATTCTTGATACTCAATCAGGCTGGCACAAGGTAAAAGTAGGTTCAAAGGTAGGATATGTTGTTACTAAATTTGTAGATTCTGCTAGTGCTTCAGCAAAAACATCACGTTCAACAACGGCGG
This sequence comes from Bacillota bacterium, assembly GCA_023416275.1. GTDB lineage: Bacteria > Bacillota > Clostridia > Acetivibrionales > DSM-1351 > Ruminiclostridium. The sequence goes on from JAEZIB010000130.1 coordinate 4,280, forward strand.
CAACTATTACTGAATCTGATAATTCAAACCTCAGTGAAGTTATAGCGTATGCAAAGCAATATGTTGGTGTACGTTATGTTGGTGGCGGAAAGAGTCCAAAAGGCTTTGATTGCTCTGGATTTGTCGGTTTTGTTTACAAGCATTTCGGAATTAGTCTTGGTAGCTCAGCATCCGGTATGTATTCAAATGGTACCAGAGTTTCTAAAAGTGCATTAAGAGCTGGAGATATTTTATTTTTTGATGCGTCTAGTAGAGGAAAATCAGGCTCTATAGATCATGTTGGTATTTATATGGGTAATGACAAGTTCATTCATGCATCATCTACAAATGATTCAGTTATTATTCAGAAATTATCAGAGTATAGAGGAACTTATATTGGTGCTAAAAGAGTTATGTAATATTATATAGAACGTAGAATCTCTGCTCTGTAGTTGATTTTGCGTTCTATGATGTTTTTGTCAGGTTTTTATCTTAAGAGTAAAATTATCTTTTCAAAATCTAGAAGTCTTCCAAAGTTAAATAAAAAGTATAATTATCTAAAACTGGAATCTTATCTTCTAAAAACCTCTTGTTTTATATAAAACTATCAGTAATGAATAACTAATTTCTTCATATCACAGTTTTACACATCTTTAAACTTCGAGTTCATAAAAATCTTATTGCTTTTATCAAAATCAATATATTTGTAATTACATAGATTAATAAAATAAATTATCAACTTTCCCAGTTGAAAATTGTAGGTGTTTAAGCTTATCAAATGAAAAGTTAAATATTTTTATAAAATAAGTTAGTTATTTGCCAATAAGACATTTGGTAAAAATCAAGAATGGCTCAACTTTTCATTCGAAAGTTGGGTTAGAAATAATTGCATGAATTAGTTGGTGAGGCGAACCATTACTAATTCGAGCAACTATTTCGGCAACAAACCATTGATAAGTTTGAACACATATAGCTTTTATGTGTGGGAAAGTTGAGTGATTAATTTAAAGGAATGGTTTGCATGGACAGATTTAACATTTACATAAAGAAGCCACTCTGCTTTTTTTGTGTATCATTTATTTCAGGAATATTGCTATGCTCATTTTATGGAATATTATTTGTTTTAATATTTATAGCTTTAAGCTTATTATTTATATTTCTCTTTTTCAATAAAATTAAAAAAACTATGTTTACAATAATAATATCTCTTGCTTTTTTAGCCTATGGTGGTATTAGTTTTTATAATGCAGAAAAAACCTATTCAAAAACCTTCGATGGATTTTACAACCAGCCAGTGACAATTGAAGGTTATGTGAACAGTGAGATTGAAAGCTCAGATGGAAAACTAAAATTTTATATGATAACAAATAAAATTATCTGTGAACAAAAGGAAAAAAAAGTTATTGGTAAACTGCTTATTAATGTTTCAGATAATAACGGATATTTAAAGAGAAATAATGCATTTAGCTATAGAGCAGCCATATACTTTACGGGAAATATAGAAAAGCCTAAACCAGCTGTAAATCCTGGTGGATTTAATTATAAACGATATTTGGCTGGTCTAGGGGTATCGGGGACAGTTTATTTGAGAAACAGCTCGGATATAGTTTTAACCGGATTTAGAGGGGGAGGATGGCTTCACAAGCTGGGCTTTAGTATAAAAAATTATGTGCTAAAAACAGTTGAATTTTGTTTAGATAAAAATCAGGCCGGATTGCTCTCAGGAATGATTATTGGATATAAGGATGGACTTGATGAAAATGCGTATAATGCTTTTAGTAAAGCAGGCTTAACCCATATAATGGTTGCCTCTGGTATGAATGTTGCTTTTATTATTTTGCCTCTTACGTACATATTTAAAAAAATGCGCATTGGTAGTTCTGCAACAAGCATATTGATAATAGCTGTTCTGATTCTATTTGTTTTTGTTGCAGGATTTTCAGCCTCTGTAGTTCGTGCTGTAATAATGGGAATTATAATACTGGTTGGAAAATTAGTTATGAGAGAAACTGATATATTTACCAGTATATCAGCTGCTGCAATTATTCTGTTATTTATAAATCCATATACACTTTTTGATATAGGCTTTCAGCTCTCCTTTTCTGCAACAATATCACTGATAATGTTTTATCCCAAAATAAAGGAGCGTATTGATCATAAGTATTTACCCAATATTATATCAGATACTCTAGCAGCAACTATTGCAGCACAGATTGGTGTTGTCCCTATTACACTATATTATTTTAATAACCTTTCAACTATTTCAATATTATCAAATCTTTTGGTAGTACCTGTGGTTCAAATAATTACAATTATAGGCTTTGTTATGGTATTTGCAGGTATTGTAAATATAAACCTTGCTGTCTTGATTGGATATATAAACAATACCTTTTTATCATTTGTACTATTTATAACTGAAAATACGGCAAAGCTGCCTTATGCGTCTTTAAAGCTTCCTACCCCGCCTCTATGGCTAATTGTTCTCTATTATATTGCTGTATTATATATTTTTAAATGGAGACAATTTGTAAAAAATAAACAAAGCTTTAAATATGTTAAATATATTTGTATTGCAGTAACAATTCTAATAATTGCAATAAAAAATATAATTCCTAAGCCCCTTGAAATTACCTTTTTAGATGTAGGGCAAGGAGACAGCGCTTTTATCAGAACTGCTCACGGTGCTAAGATATTTATTGATGGCGGTGGTAGGGCTGCAGGCTCGAAATCAACATTTGATGTAGGGGAAGCAGTTGTGGTACCATATATTTTAGATCAAGGCACGAAAAAAATAGATATTGTAATTGCAACTCATGGACATTCTGACCATACTGAGGGCTTAGAAGCAATATTAAAAGAGATGAGTGTTGGAATGGTTATATTACCTGATACTGATGGTAAGGGCTTTGAGAAATTAATTAAATTGTGTAGCCAAAAGAAAATTAATATTGTTGAGTGCAAAAAAGGAGATATAATAAGATTGGATCAAGATACTTTATTTGAAGTGCTTAGTCCTATGAAATTTGAGCAGGATGTTTTGTCGCAGCAGTCTTTGAATGACAGCTCATTAGTGTTAAAATTGAAATACAAGAATTTTAAAGCTTTATTCCAAGGAGATGCAGAGGCTCCAATAGAACAGAGAATGTTAGAACAAGGATTGGATTTGAGTGCAGACATACTAAAGGTTGGACATCATGGATCATATAGTTCAACAAGTCAAGAATTTGTTAAACAAGCTAAATTTAAATATGCGGTTATTTCTGTAGGAAAAAATAATTTTGGACATCCTTCTCAATTTGTTGTTGATAGGCTTACAGAAAGTAGTGTATTACCCATTAGAACGGATGAAAGCGGTGCAGTCATTGCAACTAGCTATGGTGAAGGTATTAGTATCAGAACTATGCTTTCAAGCGGAAATGGGTGATTTAGCCAAGTAATATCAGGTTTGGTAGCATTATCAATGGAAAGATTGGTTAGCAACAAACCATTGATAATTCTGCCGCACCAATAGATTTTTTATGTGCGAAGTTTGAATGAATTGAATGAATAAGTTTTGTAATCAGTTTTATTTATAGAAGGTGAAAGAGGAAATGATATGAGTATAGATATTCTAAAAAAACAGATTAAAGAAAATGAATTACAAAATGTTTATTTATTTTATGGTGCTGAAGAGTACTTAATAAAATATTATATTAATGCTATTCAAAAATTAACTGTGAATGAAGAAAATAGTGAGCTTAATTTTATTACCTATGATGGGAAAATTGATGAAGATACAATTATAGCCAGCTGTGAAACTCTGCCAATTTTCAGTGACAAGAAGCTGGTTATTGTAAAGAATTCAGGAATGTTTAAGTCTAAAAAAGGTGATGCTGCTGGTAGCTCTTCAAAAAAAACTGGTAATGACAAGTTCTCTGATTACTTAAAGAATATGCCGTCCTATACCTGCCTGATTATGGTTGAAGCTGAGGCTGATAAAAGACTTAAGCTGTATAAAACCATTAGTAATACTGGTCTTGTTGTTGAATTTGATTATCAGAAGCCTATAGTTCTAGTAAAATGGGTCAGTAAAGCATTTAACAGTTATAATAAAAAGATAGATCAGCTGACTGCTTCATATTTTGTTGAAAATAGCGATTATTCTATGACTGAGCTGCTTAATGAAATTGATAAAATAGTTAATTATGTAGGCGATAAGCCTCAAATAACAATAAATGATATTGAAAGCGTATGCAACAAATCAATTAAAAGTAGAATATTTGACCTTACAGATGCTATATCAGGTGGAGATGTTTCTAAAGCTCTCAATTTGCTAAATGATATGGCAGCACTCAAGGAGCCTATGCAAAAAATCTTGTTTATGATAATTCGGCAAATAAGGATGTTGTACAGAATAAAGCTTTTGAGGCAAAAAGGTATAAGTGAGGAAATGGTAAAAAAGCAATTAGGGCTTACACCCTATGTTGCAGAAAAGGTAATGAAGATTAGCAGAGGATTAAATTTGAGTATCCTCGAAAAAGCTATGAGTTACAGTTTAGAATTGGATGAGTCCATAAAAACAGGAAAAATAACTGATAGAGTAGCAGTTGAACTGCTAATTGCTGCTATGGGCTAATAGCGTTGTAGATTTTAAGGTGTTATTACAAAATTTTATAGAAAATTACTATCGGATAAAAATATTATTATCTTAAAATGTTATATATTGTGTAATGGGATAAAAATATTGGGGGTTAAAATTTGGAAAAGTGGATTTTAAAGAATCCTAAAAGGGATTTTAAAAAGATGTCTCAATCATTAGGAGTTAGTGAACTTATTTGCAGGATTTTAGTCAATAGGTGCATTGACGATTACGATACAGCAAAACACTTCATACAATCTGATATAGAAGTCTTGTTTGATGGTAGATTAATGAAGGACTTAGAAAAGGGTACCTTAATAATTAAGGAAAAAATAGCTGGTGAAAAAAGAATTCGAATAATTGGTGATTACGATGTGGATGGAGTAATAAGTACATATATACTATATAAAGCACTGAGTAGATGCGGTGCTAAAGTTGATTACGTAATACCTCACAGAATATATGATGGCTATGGTATTAACAATAGCATAATTGAAATGGCAAAGAAAGATGGCATTGACACCATTATTACATGTGATAATGGCATATCAGCTCTAGAACAAATTAAATATGCAAAGGAATTAGGCATTACTGTCATTGTAACAGATCACCATGATGTTCCTTTTGTAGAGGATGATGATTTGAATAGGATACAAGTAACACCAGTAGCTGATGCAGTTATTGATATGAAGCAAGCCGATTGTGAGTATCCCTTTAAGCTGTTGTGTGGTGCGGGAGTGGCATTTAAGTTCATACAGGTGCTGTATCAGAAAATGAATATCCCAAAGCATGAAGAAAAAGCTTTTTATGAATTTCTTGCTATTGCAACTGTTTGTGATGTTGTTGATTTAACGGGAGAGAACAGAATACTTGTAAAAAATGGCTTAGAGGCTATATGCAATAGTAAAAATATAGGCTTAAATGCACTTATGGAACAAACGGGAATAATGGGTAAGGAGATAGGTGTTTATCATTTGGGTTTTATCATAGGACCTTGTATAAATGCATCAGGAAGACTGGATTGTGCTATTAAGGGACTAGAGCTTTTGCTATGTAATGATAGGGAAAAAGCGTCTCTAATGGCTCAGGAGTTGTACAGTTTGAATATAGAAAGAAAGAATATGACACTTGCTGGAGTTGAGGAGGCTGTTGCCACTATTGAGAACAGCGATCTGAAAAAAGACAGGGTACTTGTGGTATATAGGCCTGATATCCACGAAAGCATAGCTGGAATAATAGCTGGAAAGATTAGAGAAAAATATAATGTCCCCACTTTTATACTTACGGATAGTGAAAATTGTGTAAAGGGTTCAGGGAGATCTATTGATGCATACAATATGTTTGAAGAACTACAAAAATGTAAAGAGCTATTGTTAAAATTTGGCGGTCATCCATTGGCAGCCGGATTTAGCCTCGAGCCTGAGAAAGTAAATACTTTAAGGCTACAGTTAAATACTTGCTCTGTTTTGACAGAGGATGATTTAATTGCAAAGGTATATATTGATGCGCAAATTTCTATTGATACTATTAATCTTCAATTAGCAGAGGAGCTAAAGCTACTTGAGCCTTATGGAAAGGGAAATTCAAAGCCTCTTTTTGCAGATAAAAATATATCAGTCAGCAGAGCTTCTGTTTTAGGTGTGAACAGGAATGTGCTAAAGCTCAGGCTGCTATCTAATAACAGATATATTGACTGTATTTATTTTGGAGATATTCAAGACTTTGACTGCTACATAAAATGCAAATTCGGAGAACAGGAGCTAAATAAAATGTATTCAGGACAAATTAATAATGTTAAGCTGGATTTGACTTTTCATATTGATGTGAATGAATATAATGGGAATAGAAATGCTCAGATTATTATGCAGCACTTTAGATAATGTACATACAAAACTTTACTGTTGATAATTGGTAACAGAGACAGTTATAATATAGATATTGACTGAAGTTGTTGCTCAAATGGTTGTTAGCATTAAGATACAAGCAGCTTAAGGTGATTTTGTTAAAATAAGTTTAAACATGTTTTATTATATTGCTTTTTGGACTGTAAAAAGAATACATAGCTAATTCAAATAAAATAGTTATACATCAAATTACTTGTAAGTATGTAAGTATTTCATTATAATAGTTATATCCTTTACTGAATTTTTTAAGAATATAGAAATTTTTATGTTTAGGAGTGTTACAAAACACACTAGAATTCTGAGTTTCAATGTGTACATTCACAAAATATAGACACTTGCATAGTCCATGCCTTTGGTATGGATATAGTTATAGCAATAGAATTACTCAAATTAGAATATATTAGGTTAACTACTATATAAATGTTTTTTGAAGAGGAGTATTAACGATGGATTTAAAATCAAAACTCAGACATGTTATGGATTTTCCAAAAGAAGGCATTGATTTTATTGATATTACTACAGTATTGCAAGATCCAGAGGCATTTAAATACTGTATGGATGTTTTCAAAGACCTTGCTAATCAGATAGGCGATTTTGATATGATTGTTGGCTCTGAGTCTAGGGGATTTATTTTCGGCGCACCTCTTGCATACAAAATGGGTAAGGGGTTTGTACCAGTGAGAAAAAAGGGAAAGCTTCCCTACAAGACTATTAGCGCAGAGTATGATTTAGAGTATGGAAAGGATGTATTAGAAATACATGCCGATGCTATAAAACCCGGACAGAACGTTTTAATAGTAGATGATCTTCTTGCAACAGGAGGAACTTCTGAGGCAAATATCAGGTTGATTGAGCAGCTTGGAGGAAAGGTTGTGGGACTTATATATTTTATTGAGCTCACAATGCTTAATGGTAGAGAAAAATTAAATGGTTATAAAGTAAACTCTATATTAGAGTTTTAGATATGTTAACCCAACTTTTCCAGTTAAAATTGCAGTTGTGGTGGATTATTAATGGAAAGTTGAGTAAGTTAAGTCATATTGACCAATGGAGGGCATTATACTTTGACAGAACGCTTTTTATTACTTGTTGAAAAAGTTAAAAAGTACGACCCTAATGCTAATTTCGATTTGCTGGAAAAGGCATATACTGTATCAAGCACAGCACATGAGGGTCAGCATAGAAATTCTGGGGAGCCATATATTATTCATCCAGTTGAAGTGGCAATTATTTTAGCTGATATGGAGCTGGATGTTACTGCGCTTGTTGCAGCACTTCTCCATGATACTATTGAGGATACAACATGTACATATGAGGCGTTAAAAGCTCAGTTTGGAACAGCAGTTGCTGAACTTGTTGATGGAGTTACAAAGCTAGGTAAGATTCCGTTTACTTCAAAGGAAGAGCAACAGGTTGAAAATCTTAGGAAAATGTTTTTGGCTATGGCTAAGGATATTAGAGTAATAATGATTAAGCTTGCCGACAGGCTTCACAACATGCGTACCTTAAAATACATGACTGAGGGTAAACAAATTGAAAAAGCAAGAGAAACCTTAGAAATATATGCTCCATTAGCACATAGACTTGGTATTTCAAAAATAAAATGGGAACTTGAGGATTTATGCCTAAGATATTTAGATCCTAAGGGATACTATGACTTAGTTCAGAAAGTTGCTTACAAGAGAAAAGAAAGAGAAGCCTTTATAAATGAAATAGTTAAAACGCTCAAAGAGAAGACAGATGAGCTTGGACTTGAAAATGTTCAGGTAGATGGAAGACCAAAACACTTTTATAGTATATACAGAAAGATGGTTGACCAGGGTAAAACAATAGAACAGATTTATGACTTATTTGCATTTCGTATAATTGTGAATACAGTTCAGGATTGTTATGCTTTGCTTGGTCTTGTCCATGAACTGTACAAGCCAATTCCTGGCAGGTTCAAAGACTTTATTGCAATGCCTAAACCAAATATGTACCAGTCTTTACATACTACCCTTATTGGTCCAGAAGGAAAGCCCTTTGAGGTTCAGATAAGAACCTGGGATATGCATAGAGTAGCAGAAGTAGGTATTGCTGCTCATTGGAAATACAAAGAGGTTGGGAAAGATGGTGCAAATGGAGGAAAGGATGGTGCGGCTAAGGAATCTGAAAATAAATTTGCATGGCTGAGACAGCTTCTAGAATGGCAGAAGGATACCAAAGACGAAAACGAATTTATGGAAACACTCAAAATAGATTTGTTTACTGATGAGGTATTTATATTTACGCCAAAGGGAGATGTGCTGAACCTTCCCGTTGATTCTACACCAGTTGACTTTGCATACTATATTCATAGTGCAATTGGTAATAAAATGATTGGAGCCAAGGTTAATGGTAAAATGGTTCCAATTGACTATACCCTTCAAAATGGTGATATTATTGAGATTTTGACTTCTTCCAATATACATGGACCTAGCAGAGATTGGCTGAAAATAGTAAAGAGCAGTCAAGCAAGGAACAAAATTAATCAGTGGTTTAAGAAGGAAAAAAGAGAAGAGAATATCATAAGAGGCAAAGAAATGATTGATAAGGAGCTTAAAAAGCAAGGCTTTACCTACAATCAATTATTTAAGCCTGAATGGATAGAGTTAGTTCTTCGCAAATATAATTTTTCATCTTTAGAGGATTTATATGCTGGAATTGGCTATGGTGCGATGACCACAAATAAAGTGTTGACCAAGCTGAAAGAAGAGCTAAAAAAGACTATTAAGCCTGAAGAATTAGAGCAAATTCTAGAAACTATTGCTCAGTCCAAAAATGAAAAGAAGAAAAAGCGTATTCCCGAAAGTGGAATTGTTGTTAAGGGAATTGACAATTGTCTAGTCAGACTTTCTAGGTGCTGCAATCCTGTTCCCGGTGATGAAATAATTGGCTATATAACACGAGGAAGAGGAGTTTCGGTACACCGAAGCGATTGTATAAATGTAAAGGCAGGTCTTGAAAAAGAAGGCAGGCTGATAGATGTTAAATGGTATTCAACTGTCGATGTAGCCTATAAGGCAGATATAACGGTAATGGCTCATGATAGGTCTTCGTTATTGCTAGATGTGACAAATAGCGTTACTGAACTGAAAATACCAATTAAAGCTTTAAATGCAAGAACAACAAAAGAGCAGGTAACTATAATAAACCTTACTCTGGAAATATCTAATACAGAGCAATTAGAAAAAATAATTAAGAAGTTGAGAAAGATAGACAGTGTATTTGATGTAACGAGAAATAAGCAATAGCTCGAAAAATGCGTGGGAGGTTATTAGCTCGAAACCATAGTTTGTACGAACATAGTACATTTTCGAGCCACAAAAACCGCAAGCGGTTTTTGAAGGTTTGGGAGGTAAGAATGAGGGCCGTTGTGCAAAGGGTAAAAAATTCAAAGGTTACAGTTGAGGATAGTGTTGTAGGCCATATACAACAGGGGCTTATGGTGCTATTAGGAGTTGGTCTTGATGACTCTTTTACTGATGCTGATTACCTAACAGATAAAATTCTTAATTTGCGTATTTTTGAAGACAATGATGGAAAAATGAATAAATCCTTGTTGGATATTGGTGGAGAATTACTAGTTGTTTCCCAGTTCACACTATATGGAGATTGCAGAAAAGGAAAAAGACCCAGTTTTGATAAGGCTGCAAGACCTGAAAAAGCAAATGAGCTTTATGAGTATTTTTTAAATAAATGCATTCAATATGGTATAATAGCTCAAAAGGGAGTATTTCAAGCTCATATGCTTGTAGATATAAGCAATGATGGTCCAGTTACACTTATGCTGGATAGTAAAAGGGTATTTTAACCCGACTTTTCCACTAAGAAGAATATTGTTGAACATCAAGGGCTTGTCGCCCCATATTGCTTTAATTTGGAATTATATAATGAATGCAATGTTATCAGCGAAGCAGAGGTTTGCCACTGATAGCTTTACTATAGTTTTGTGCTCAAATGGGGCGTAGGAGGTTAATATGATTGTAAAACCAATTTATGGTGGCATGTATGATTCAATTTCATATTTAGTTGGAGATAATAAAAGGGCTGTTTTAATTGATGCTGGCGTCAAATGCGAAAAGGTTCTAGCAGCTGCAAAAGAATTAGATTTAACAATTGAAAAAGTGATACTTACACATGGACATGTAGACCATATATTAGAACTAAATGAAATAGTAAAAAATACAAATGCAACAGTATATATTCATATTGATGATAAAAGTGCTTTGGCAGATACCAGATATAATTTATCTGCATTTTCTGGAATGGCTACCTCATATAACGGAAAATATGAAGTGTTGAGAGATGGTAGCAAAATACAATTAGAGAGTCTGGAATTCAAAATTATTCATACACCTGGGCATACCGTAGGATCTATTTGTATTGAAGCTAATAACACTCTGTTTTCGGGAGATACTCTATTTAGATTTGGTTATGGAAGAGTAGATTTTCCAAATGGAAGCTTTGAGGATATATACAATTCCATTGTCAATAAGCTGTTTCTACTGCCAGACGATATGATTGTATACCCGGGACATGGAAATAGCACAACAATTGAGATGGAAAAAAGAGCAAATCCCATAAAGAGTTCTGCTCAGTGGTAACAACTTGAAACTATAATTTATGCAAACATAGTGCATTTCAAGTAACAAAAAGCCACAAGTGTCTTTTTCCAAAAAAGAGTATATTGATGGGTATGTACAACTTGAAACTTTAATTTGTGCAAACATAGTGTATTTCAAGTAACAAAAAGCCACAGGTGTCTTTTTCCAACAAAGAGTATTTGATGGGTGTGTACAACTTGAAACTCTAATTTGTGCAAACATGGTGCATTTCAAGTTAACAAAAAGCCACAAGTGTCTAAGAGTTTTATTAGGAAAATCTCAATTTAGCTAGATAAGAAGAGGATGAAATGTTATTTTATAGAAATGAATGTAACAGTATTAACTATGAATTTGAAGATATAATAAAACTGTTTTTTTTACCTGATGAAATCAAGTTTTTAGATGAGCCTTGGGAGAAGTGTTCCGGGGCATTTATTTTATGCAGCAAAACAGAACTAGATGGCAATGAATGTATTAAGCTTAGATTAACAGATAGGGACTTTGATGAAATTATCAGTTTGCCATGTAATAAAGTATTTGTGGCTGAGGATACGCAACAGCTTAAGAGCTTTAAAAGGACATTCAAAAGAAAATTGTTTTCACTATTGACTCAATATACAGGTAAAACTATTCCTTGGGGAGTATTGACAGGAATCAGACCTGCTAAATTAGTAAATGAGTTTATTGACAATGGTATGGGCAAAGCTGATATTATCTCAACTTTGAAAAAGGACTATTTTGTTACAGAAAATAAAGCTCAGCTTCTCTTTGAGGTGGCAGAAAATCAAAGAGATTTGTTTTTAAATTCCAGGAACAATAGCATATCATTATATATAGGAATTCCTTTTTGTCCAACGAGGTGTCTTTATTGCTCTTTTAGCTCCAGCACTATCGGACAATATAAAAAAGTAGTAGATTTATATGTAGAAAACTTGCTTAAAGAAATAAAGTATACTGGAGAGCTAATTAAAGATTGTAATTTTTATATTGAAAATATCTATATTGGTGGTGGAACACCAACATCGTTAAAAGCTTATCAAATGTCAAGGCTTTTAGAAGGTATAGAGGAATATTTGGACTTGGCTGATTTAAAAGAATATACAGTTGAGGCTGGACGGCCTGATACAATTGATGTCGATAAATTAAAGGTAATTAAAGATAGCTTGGTTTCCCGAATAAGCATAAATCCTCAGACAATGAATTCAGTAACCTTAGAAAAGATAGGAAGAAAACATTCTCCCGATGATATCGTAAAGGCTTTCTATATGGCTCGTGATTTAGACTTTGATAATATTAACATGGACATTATATGTGGACTTCCAGGTGAAGATGTGGCTATGTTCCGAGAAACACTTGAGAAAATAAAGCCTATGGAACCAGATAGCTTAACTGTTCATACTATGTCCATAAAAAGAGCGTCCAGACTAACCGAAGAAAAGGAGAATTATAATTTAGAAACACAATACACCCAAGTATCTGAAATGGTAGATATTGCTGGAGAATATGCAAAAGAAATGGGGCTTGATCCCTATTATCTTTACAGACAGAAAAATATATTGGGAAATCTAGAGAACGTCGGCTACAGCAGAAAAAATAAAGAATGTCTCTACAACATACAGATAATGGAAGAGAGGCAGACCATTTTTGCCTGCGGGGTAGGGGCAGCTTCCAAATTCGTTTTTCCACAAAATAGAATAGAGAGGGCTTTTAATGTCAAAACTGTTGAAGAGTATATTAGCAGAATTGATGAAATGATTGAAAGAAAAGCTAAACTGTGTAATCAGTATAACGAGGCATAAAATGTTCTTCACTATTTATATTTAGTAGGTATGCTTTGGTTTTAAGATGGTGAAAATATCTCAAGCCTCGTTGAAATACCGCTAATGTAATGAAATTTTTCTACAATCGAAACATTTCATTTTGAATCTAGGTATTATAACGAGGCATTAAAATGATCATCACTTTTTATAAGTGGTAGGTATCGCTTTTTAGGTGGTTAGAATAATTCCTCTCTCGCTTACATACCGCTAATGTAATAGCTCAAAAATAAAGTATGTACGAACAAGGTGCATTTTCGAGCTTGTATAAATATTTGTACAATCGAAAAATTTCATTTTGAATCTAGGCGTTATAAAAATAATAAATATTGACAATAGTTAAAGCAAATTTTAAAATATATAACGAGGCGTTTAAATGTTCTCTACTATTTATAATTGGTGAGTATCGCTTTTTAGGTTGTTAGAATATTTCCTCTCTCGCTTACATACGGCTAATGTAATAGCTTGAAAATAAAGTATGTACGAACAAGGTGCATTTTCGAGCAACAAAAACCACAAGTGTTTTTTGACGGTGTATAAATATTTGTACAATCGAAAAATTTTATTTTGAATCTAGGTATTATAACGAGGCAAGAAAATGTTTCCTACTATTTATAGTTGGTGGATATCGTTTAAATTTTAAGATGGTGAGAGTATCTCTAACCTCGCTTACATACCGCTGATGTAATGAAATTTATCTACAATCGAAAAAATTTGAATCTAGGCGTTATAATATGTTAAATACTGCTAAAGACCTTAAAAGGGAGAGTATTCAGTAATTGTTATTTCAGGGAAAGCTGCCTTGGACTGTGAGCAGCTCATAGCTAAGCTGAAGAAAGACACCCTCTTGGAGATAAATCTCCGTGGTTGATGAGTAAAACTCATCCGTTTTCTGCGTTAAAGATTTTAAGTAGGTTCTATATTTAATAGAGTAATTAGGGTGGCACCGCGGGAAGTTTCCTCTCGTCCCTTGCTGGGATTGGGGGATTTTTTATTTTGATGTATCTTTACATTGTTCCTTTGAAATTTTTAAAATTATATATATGATAGGAGTTGTAATAATGACAAAGCAGATAATTACGCCTTCAATACTACCGGGCTTTATGGAGCTTTTACCTGCAGACCAGATTGTATTTAATGATATGCTTGATACAATCAAGAAGAACTATGAAAAATACGGGTTTATACCTGTTGATACGCCTATGATTGAAAAGTCAGAAGTACTGTTGGCAAAGGGTGGCGGAGAGACTGAGAAACAAATATATAGGTTTAATAAGGGTGATAATGATTTATCCTTAAGATTTGATTTGACTGTTCCTTTAGCAAGATTTGTTGCACAGCATTTCGGAGAATTAATCTTTCCTTTTAAGAGATACCATATCGGCAAGGTGTTCAGAGGTGAAAAGCCACAAAAGGGAAGATTCAGAGAATTTTATCAATGTGATATAGATATTATAGGAAATGAAAGCTTAAGTGTTATAAATGATGCAGAGATATTAAGTGTTATTTATTCTACTTTTAAGGCTCTTGGTTTTGACGATTTTACCATAAGAATTAATAATAGAAAGATATTAAATGGCTTTTTTGAGAGCCTAAAGGTTTCTGATAAGGCAGAGGTTCTGAGGACTATTGATAAACTTGAGAAGATAGGAAATGAAGCTGTATCAGCAGAACTCAAGGAAATTGGTCTTTCTGATGAAGATGCTAATAGTGTCTTAAGATTTGTTGGTATTAAAGGCAGTTGCAGTGATATTTTAATGAGCTTAAGAGAATTAGAAATAGAAAATGAGACCTTTGTAGAAGGTGTGAAGGAGCTTGAAGCAGTACTTAATTATATAGCTTCCTTTAAAGTGCCAGCAGCTAATTATACTGTGGATTTGACTATAGCAAGAGGCTTGGATTACTATACTGGTACAATTTATGAAACTATATTAAACCAATATCCTTCTATTGGAAGTGTTTGTTCTGGTGGTAGATATGACAATCTCGCACAGAATTATACAAACAAGAAGCTTCCTGGCGTTGGAATATCTATCGGACTTACAAGACTCTTTTACCAGCTCAGAGCTGCAGGGGTAATAGGTGAGACAAAGAAAGCCACACCTTCAAAAATATTGGTAATTCCAATGCAGGAAACTATGGCTCAGTCATTGGAAATTTCAACAAAATTAAGAGAAGCCGATATACCTACAGAGATTTATTTCAATGAAGGAAAAATGGGAAAGAAATTCTCTTATGCAGACAAGCTGGGTATTCCTTATGTAATAGTTGTTGGTGAGGATGAAGTGAAGTTAGGCAAGTTTAAACTAAAGAATATGGAAACAGGCGAACAAGATGAGCTTGAATTAGAACAGATTATTGAGAAGCTGAAAAGCTGATAAAGATTTGTTAAAGCTACAAAAGGTTTATCAAGGCTCACAGCTTTGTAGTTAATTTGAGAACATTGAATAGTTTGGTTGTATTTTGGTAAGTATAGCGTAATATCTTATACAGTTTCGTCAGTGGTATTAGCATTTTCTAGATTTATTATTAGAATAAGATTTTGGTCTCAAAATATTATGATGTGTGTGTGGCAATAGAAAAAATGCTGGTATTGTGTATAACAAATAAGCAAAAAATTCTGCTAGGCAATTTTTAGTAATATATACTATTACATAGACATGTTATTTTTACTATAAAGGATGGTATAATTACAAAATTAATTAGCAGACATGTTAAGTACATTAAATAAACCGCAAAATGCGGATATGGAGGTATAAAAAATGGGTGAATCAATTTATGGACTTAAAAGAAGTCACAAGTGTACTGAGCTAGGTACAGAAAATATTGGGGAAACAGTAACAGTAATGGGATGGGTTCAAAAACAGAGAAATCTGGGAAGCCTTGTTTTTGTCGACTTGAGAGATAGATCAGGCATATTGCAGATTGTGTTTACAGATAAAGATGGAGAAATGTTTGAAAAATCAAAAACTATCAGAAGTGAATTTGTCCTTGCTGTTGTGGGTACAGTTTCTGCAAGAGCACCTGAGGCTGTTAATAAAAAAATGGCAACTGGTGGTATAGAAATTACTGCAAAGGAACTAAGAATACTGAGTACCGCTGAAACTCCTCCAATTTATATTGAGGAGAACTTAGATGCTAACGAAATGACAAGATTAAAATACAGATATTTGGATTTAAGACGACCTGACATGCAGAGGAATTTCATATTAAGACACAGAGTTGCAAAGGTTGCACGTGACTATTATGATGAAAATGGCTTCTTAGAGGTAGAAACACCAATTCTTATTAAAAGTACTCCCGAAGGAGCTAGAGATTACCTCGTTCCGAGCAGAGTTCATGAGGGTAAGTTCTTTGCACTGCCACAGTCACCACAGCTTTACAAGCAGCTTCTTATGGTTTCTGGCTTTGATAGATACTTCCAAATAGCAAAATGCTTTAGAGATGAAGACCTTAGAGCAGACAGGCAGCCTGAATTTACACAAATAGATATTGAGATGTCCTTTGTAAATGTTGATGATGTTATTACTTGTAATGAGGGCTTTATAAAAAGAGCTTTTAAGGAAGCATTAGGTGTTGAGCTTGAAACTCCATTTATAAGGATGCCATATGCTGAAGCAATGGAGAGATTTGGATCAGATAAGCCCGATATCCGTTTTGGAATGGAGCTTGTAAATATGTCTGATTTAGTTGCAGACTGTGGCTTTAAAGTGTTTACTGATGCTGTTGCTTCGGGCGGTAGTGTCAGAGCTATTAATGCAAAAGGCTGTTCAAAATTCAGCAGAAAAGAAATTGATGCATTAGTTGAGGTTGTTAAAACATATAAGGCAAAAGGGATGGCTTGGATTTCAATAGGGGCTGATAATGAGATTAAATCCTCCTTTGCAAAGTTTATGACTGAGGAAGAAATGAAGCTATTACTTGAAAGAGCTGATGCACAACCAGGGGACTTAATTTGCTTTGTTGCTGATAAAACCAATATTGTTTTTGATGCATTGGGACAGTTGAGACTTGAAGTTGCAAGAAGACTCAATATATTGAATCCAGATGAATTTAAATTCTTGTGGGTAACTGAATTCCCTCTATTCGAATATGATGAAGAAGAAAACCGTTATGCAGCGAAGCATCATCCATTTACTTGCCCGATGGATGAGGATTTGGAATTACTTGATACAGATCCTGGTAAAGTACGTGCTAAAGCATATGACATAGTATTAAATGGTGTTGAATTGGGTGGAGGAAGTATTAGAATTCATATACAGGAATTACAGGCAAAAATGCTGGAAATGCTTGGATTTACTGAGGAAGATGCAAATAGAAAATTCGGATTCCTTCTCAATGCTTTTAGATATGGAACTCCTCCTCATGGTGGAATGGCCTTTGGTTTGGATAGAATGATTATGTTAATGGCAAAGACCGATAGTATCAGAGATGTAATAGCATTTCCAAAGGTGCAAAATTCATCATCACCTATGGATAATGCGCCAGATATAGTTGATGAAGGACAATTGGAAGAACTTCACATAAGAATAGTTAAGGAATAAATGATATAATATTAAATAGATAACAAAGCATTTATATTTATCAATATGTTTATAAAAAAATTAAGTTTATTAAGCAATTACAAAATATAGTTGGGGTTAGGTAGAGAATGAAAAAGTTTTATTATGTTGGGTTAGATGTAGGTTCGACTACTGTAAAAATAGTGGTTATTGACAATAATAACAATATCCTTTATTCAAAATATCAAAGGCATTATTCTGATATAAGGAAAACCATTTTTGAAGTGATGGATGAAACTTGTGAACAGTTTATTGAGGACGAATGTACTGTCATGATAACAGGTTCGGGAGGTTTACTTGTCTCTCAGTGGCTAGACCTAGATTTTATTCAAGAGGTTATTGCTGGTTCTGAGGCTGTTCAAAGGCTTATTCCTAAGACAGATGTTGCTATAGAGTTGGGTGGAGAAGATGCTAAGATAACCTATTTTAAAGGAGGTCTTGAGCAGAGAATGAATGGTACTTGTGCAGGAGGTACAGGTTCATTTATTGATCAGATGGCGTCTCTGTTGCAGACTGATGCAACGGGGCTTAATGAGCTTGCAAAAGGAAGCAGAGTCATATACCCTATTGCGGCAAGATGTGGCGTGTTTGCAAAAACTGATATTCAACCATTATTAAATGAGGGAGCAGCCAAAGAGGACATTGCCGCTTCGGTTTTTCAGTCTGTTGTAAATCAAACTATCAGCGGTCTGGCATGTGGTAAGCCAATAAAGGGCAATATTGCATTTTTGGGAGGACCACTTTATTTTCTATCTGAACTCAGAAAAAGATTTGAGATTACACTAAATCTAAAACCGGAGGAAGTAGTTTTTCCGGATAATTCTCAGATTTTTGTTGCAATTGGAGCTGCTCTTTCATCGAAAGAGTGTAAGTCTATAACTTTTAAAAAATTAAAAGAAAATTTACCTAGAATAAATACAGTTTCAGTTCATGAAGTTGAAAGGCTTAGTCCTCTCTTTAAAAATCAGAAGGAGCTTGATGAATTTAGGGCAAGACATGGTAAGGCTTCAATTAAAACAAAGTCTCTTACAGACTATAAAGGGGATTGCTTTTTCGGAATTGACGCAGGTTCAACAACTACAAAAGCAGTTTTGATTAATACAGAAGGAGAATTGCTTTATTCTTATTATGGAAGCAATCAAGGCAGCCCATTAAATTCTTCGATTAAAATACTGAAGGATATTTATTCAAAATTACCTTCAGAGGCCAGAATTGTTAACTCAACGGTTACAGGCTATGGCGAGGGCTTAATTAAAGCTGCACTGGGTGTTGATATTGGAGAAATAGAAACAATAGCTCACTACAAAGCGGCTGACTTTTTTCTGCCTGGAGTAGATTTTATTCTTGATATAGGCGGACAGGATATGAAATGCCTAAAAATTAAGGATGGTATTATTGACAGCATAATGCTTAATGAGGCATGTTCATCAGGCTGTGGTTCATTTATTGAGACCTTTGCAAAATCCTTGAATTCAACTGTTGAAGAATTTGCCTCTCAGGCATTGTTGGCAGAAAAGCCTGTTGATTTGGGCTCACGCTGTACTGTTTTTATGAATTCAAGAGTAAAGCAGGCTCAAAAAGAAGGTGCGCAGGTAGGAGATATTTCTGCCGGATTGTCTTATTCGGTAGTAAAAAATGCGCTGCTTAAGGTTATAAAAATTCGTGATCCTAAGGATATGGGCGAAAAGATTATTGTTCAAGGCGGAACTTTTCTAAATGATGCAGTTTTGAGAAGCTTTGAACTAATTTCAGAAAGAGAAGCAATTAGACCAAATATAGCAGGGCTGATGGGTGCTTTTGGTGCAGCTCTTATTGCAAAAGAGCGGTATGAGGGAACGAAGTCAACTTTATTAACTAAGGAAAATATTGGTGATTTTGAATACAACACTGAGCTGCAAAGATGTAAATTCTGTAATAATAGCTGTCTGCTCACTATAAATCAGTTTAACGATGGAAGCCGGTTTGTTTCAGGTAATAGATGCGAAAGAGGCGCAGGGATAGAAATTAATAATGAGGATGTGCCTGATTTATATGAATACAAATATAAGAGAATTTTCGGGTATAGGCAAAAAAATGATATTGAATATACAAGAGGAACAGTTGGCATACCGCGTGTTCTAAACATGTATGAAAACTATCCCTTCTGGTTTACATTTTTTAATCAGCTGAAGTTTAGAGTTGAGCTTTCGCCCAGGTCTTCAAAGAAAATTTATGAGTTGGGTATTGAAACCATGCCATCTGAATCGGTTTGCTATCCTGCAAAGCTTGTTCATGGTCATATAATGAGTCTGATAAACAAGAAGGTCAATTTTATATTTTATCCTTGTATACCATATGAAATGCTTGAAGATGAGGGCGCAGACAATCATTACAATTGCCCAATAGTAACTTCATATCCTGAAGTTATTAAAAATAACATGGATGTATTAAAGACAAATGATATAAAGTTCTTTAAACCATTCCTGCCGTATGATAACAAGGTTAAGCTAAAAACCAGGCTTTATCAGGTTTTGGGGAAAGAATTCAATATATCTAAGTCTGAAATAGATGCTGCAGTTGATAAGGCATGGGCTGAGGATGAAAATGCAAAAAATGATATAAGGAAAAAGGGAGAGGAAACCCTGAAGTATATCAGAGAAAATGGCAGAAAAGGCATTGTATTGGCAGGAAGGCCCTACCATATAGATCCTGAGATTAATCATGGAATTCCTCAGATAATAAAATCTCATGGGTTTGCAGTGCTTACTGAGGATTCAATATCCCATTTAGGAATTACCGAAAGACCCCTAAGAGTTGTTGATCAGTGGAAATATCATTCTAGACTGTATGCTGCTGCAAATATAGTAAGTGAATATCCTGAACTAGAGATGATTCAGTTAAATTCATTTGGATGTGGCTTGGATGCTGTTACAACTGATCAGGTGCAAGAAATATTAAAAGCAAATGACAATATATATACTGTTTTAAAGATAGATGAGGGAAATAATCTAGGAGCTGCAAGAATCAGAATCAGATCCTTGGTTGCTGCAATTGAGGAAAGAGACAGGAAAGAAGTAAAGCATCATAAGAAACACAGCAGTTTTGAAAAAATTATATTCACAAAAGAAATGAAGGAAAAGCATACTATACTTGCACCGCAGATGTCACCGATACATTTTCAATTTCTTGAGCCTGCCTTCAGAACTGCAGGCTATAATGTAGAGGTGCTGCCGGAGGTCAATACTGCTGCAGTTGAGGATGGACTAAAGTATGTCAATAATGATGCCTGCTATCCTTCTATAATTGTAGTTGGACAGATAATACATGCTTTAAAATCCGGAAAGTACGATTTGAACAACACTACTGTCTTAATTACACAGACTGGTGGGGGCTGTCGTGCTACAAATTATATTGGATTCTTGAGAAAAGCATTAGTGGAAGCTGGTATGCATCAAGTACCTGTTTTATCTCTTAATGCATCGGGCTTGGAAAGTCAGCCTGGGTTTAAGATATCACTAAAGCTTATTGATTTGGCTTTGAAGGCTCTTGTATATGGCGATCTCCTTATGAGAGTTTTGTATAGAGTACGTCCATATGAAAAGATACCGGGTTCTGCTAATGAGCTTTATCAAAAGTGGGTTCAGGTATGTATTGCCTCTATTTGTGAAAATAAGAGAGGCAGCTTTAAAAAGAACATTAAGAGCATCATAAAGGAATTTGACGAATTGGAGCTTAACGACATTATTAAGCCTAGAGTTGGGCTTGTTGGTGAGATTTTGGTAAAGTTCCATCCTGATGCAAATAACAATGTGGTTGATGTTATAGAGGCAGAAGGAGCAGAGGCAGTAATGCCTGATTTAATTGACTTCTTCCTGTATTGTGCATATGATGCCAATTTTAAGTATAAAAGGTTATCTGGTACAATTAAAAACCTGATAATTAATAACTCTGTTATAGCTGCTATTGAATGGTATAGGAGATATTTAAAAAAATACCTTCGCAAAAGTAAAAGGTTTGAGGCACCAAGCACCATTTATCATTTAGCTGATTGTGCTTCTGAAATCCTTTCACTTGGAAACCAAACGGGAGAAGGTTGGTTCTTGACAGCTGAAATGATTGAGCTTATAAAGAGCGGTGCTGGAAATATAGTTTGTATGCAGCCTTTTGCTTGTCTGCCAAACCATGTTACAGGTAAAGGTATGATAAAGGAGCTTCGCAGAAGATATCCGCAGTCCAATATAGTTGCTGTAGACTATGATCCGGGCGCAAGTGAAGTAAATCAATTGAACAGAATTAAACTGATGCTGTCTGTAGCCTTTAAGAATATAAAGGGTGAAAAGGATGAGCATAAAGAAGAAACTGTTGAGGTGAAAGTAGAAGAGAAGCAGGCAGAGTAGGGAAAGTTGAAGGCAATAAGCTTCTTTAGTTGAAAAATAACTAAAAAATACATTGAATAACAATATTAATGTAGTTCAATAAATAATATCAAAAACCCGCTTTGGCAGAAATCACTTACCAAAGCGGGTTTTTACAATTATTTCGGCAATAAACCATTGATAAGTTTGAACGCCGATAGATTTTGTTTGTGGGAAAGTTGAGTTAGTAGCATACAGGCAGTTCAATAGTTGCCTTAAACAAATCTCCGTCAATTTCAATATGGAAGCTTCCACCTTGTAGCTCAGTCAGACTTTTGGCAATTGACAGTCCTAAACCAGAGCCCTCGCTGTGGCGGGAGGCATCTCCTCTTTTGAAGCGCTCCATCAGCTCTTCTTCATTAATATTCAGCTCGTAAGCAGAAATGTTTTTTATAACGATTTTTACATTATCAGTGGCGGAAAATGCGTCAATATATACTCTTGAGTTGGGTAAGGCGTATTTGAAAACATTTGATAGCAAGTTCTCTATTACTCTCCACAGCAGTTTTCCGTCAGCATAAACCAACAGCTTTGAGGTGGGCATATTTGTTTTGAAATTCAAGCCCGATTCTTCTATTTTATCAGACAACTCTCCAAGACCTTGAGTTATTAGGGATACAGCATCTAGCTTTTCAAGATTTACAGCTATACTGCCACTGCTTGCTTTAGCTGCCTCAAATAAGTCCTCAGTCAAGGCTTTAAGGCGCTGTGATTTATTGTCTATTATACTTAAATATTTTTCTGCATTTTCAGAATGAAGCCCCTCGCTTTTAAGTAAATCTACATAGGTTATTATGGAGGTCAAGGGGGTTTTCAAATCATGGGACACATTTGTAATTAGCTCCGCCTTCATGCGTTCTGATTTAACCTGACTGCTGACAGCATTTTTAAGACCATCTGCAATTCCGTTTATTGTGGCTGATAATTGCATAAACTCCGGAATTCCTTCCTGGGGTATGTTATATGACAGCTCACCTGAACGGATTTTTTCGGCACCCTCGTTAATATTTTTTAGAATTTTATAGTATTTAAGTATAAAGTAAATTGATACTACATTAATACCAACTATCCCGAAAAAGCCCGTTAAAACCCCTAAAGAACCTGTAAGAAATAGAAGTATACATATAATAGTCAAAAAGGCATATGACCCCAAAATAAGTACTAATCGTATTGCTATCGGGCTTGCATCATAAACAGAGCCCATTTTAGAGATTATATATTTGGATTTTGATATACTCCATTTACAAATTTTAAAAATAACAGTATGGCTAATGATTTCATGTCTTTTTACTCGTTTTGAAAAAATTGACACAAATAATATCCCTATAAGAGTACCTAATGCAACTATCAGACCAAAACCTGTTAAAAGAATACTGCTATTGATGTGTGTCATTCCAATAATAAAGTAATTGTAAAAATAGTATGCCTGAATGATACATAATATTATGGCTATTGATGAGAGGACAAAAGCCGCATCGAGATGAATATAGTCAGCAAAAATTAAATGAATCCCATCCTTATCTACACGTCGTCCTGAAGCATATATAATATAAATCAATCCTATCAGGAAGGCAGCAAGTCCAAATAAAAGCAAGGTTAAACCCAAACGCCCGTCACTGTAATTCTGGTTGTAGACAGCAAGCTCTTTTCGATATTTTGCCGGAGCAATTCCAAGATATACTACAGAATTTTCAGGGAAATTTGAATTGTCATAATAGTAATTTATTGGATATGTGGAATTAATATTCTCAGATGTAAGTACGAGATAAGCTTCATGCTTTATATAAAAAGTATTGGTAGATTCTGAGCTTGAGCTGGGCATATTGCTAAAAGTTACTTTGTTATTGTCAACAACTGTGTAGTGTATTCCATCTAGCTTTTTAAGATTCCCTATTTCTCTATAATAGTCCATTATGCGTTCATCAATATAGTCTGATTTTATGTTGTTTATGGAGGTGTTATACTTTTCTATTGCAGCCTGTATTTCGTTGTCTCTTTCTTGGACGAGAGTTGTGAGCAATTTGTTGTATTCACTTGAATTGGAATTTGACGGAGTTGTATTAGTTTTATTAACATCATAGCCATCATTCTCTATACTACTTTTTTCTTCAGAGGGAAAGGGGACTTCATTTTCTTCAGAATAGGTGTTGTTTATGTTCCAATTATCATATCGCTGCTGAATCAACCTGGTATACTTATCTGTAATTTCCTGAATTGCAATTTCTCTGTCATTAAGTATTTGCTGCTTTCTATCCCTAATGTAGTTCTCATCTACTGCATAATTAGTCTTAATATTTTCTTCACTTTTATAATTGAAGGCTACATTTGACACGTGCTTGTAAGCATCACTAAATATATTTTTCAGTTCTATACTTTCTTTAAAATCGGTATTTTGCAATGCAATATCAAAATAAGGTGCTTTAGTCACCCCAAAGGCTATACTTATCATTCCTGCTGTACATAGTACTATTGCAAATAATTTAAACCATACAGAATACTTATATTTTTTCAACTTTGTATCCAATGCCCCACACCACCTTTAGATATTTTGGTTCTTTCGGATTAATTTCAATTTTCTCTCTAATTCTTCTAATATGTACTGCCACAGTATTCTCGGCAGAGAAGCTTTGTTCATTCCAAACCTGTTCATAAATCTGATCAATAGAAAAGACCTTTCCTGCGTTTTCGCACAATAGCTTTAATATTTTGTACTCAACAGGTGTGAGTTTTACCAGTTCATCATCCACTTTAACCTCTTTAGCATCATCGTCAATCATGAGTCCGCCCGTTTTGAATACTCCGGTTTTTTGTACAAAGCTACCCAAGGAAACGTATCTTCTCAATAGAGACTTAACACGGGCTATCAGTTCTAATGGATTGAAGGGTTTAGTTACATAGTCATCTGCTCCTAAATTCAGACCAATGATTTTATCTGTATCCTCAGACTTTGCACTTAGCATCAGAATTGGAATATTGTATTTTTCCCGTATCTTTGTTGTAGCCCTTATTCCATCCATTATCGGCATCATTATATCTATAATAAGCAATTGGATATTATTCTCTTCAAAAGCTGATAAGGCTTCAACTCCATTATATGCTTTAAAAACCGTATACCCTTCGTTTTTAAGATATATTTCAATGGCATCCACAATATCTTTTTCATCATCACAAACAAGAATATTCACTACAAAACCTCCCATGCCCATTGGCACTAAAATCAGTGAAGCAACAGTGTTGAACCTCTGCTTTTCTTTATCCTTTAGCTTGAATTTGACAAGCTGTTTTTATACAACCAATATTATATCACACCCTATCTATCTGATTTGGAATACTGTAGAATTAAGTAATTCAACTTTCGCAACGAAAATTGTAGTAGTTCATGCCTTCAATAGAAAGCTTGCTAAACAACAATTGTAATAAATTAGCTAGTGAATAGATAAACCATTACTAATTTCTTGCAATTATATTGTTAACGAAGCAGAGATAATTCTCCAGCATAATTAGATTTATATGTGGGAGAGTTGATTTACGTAATTATCATTGCATGAGTTAATAATATCAAGTGAATATTACAGAATATTGAATATAATTCTTAAGATTTTCTTAATTTATACAAGTTTGTGTCTAAGGTGGGGAAATATGCATTTTTTATTTTTAAATGCTAAATAGTATTATAACAAAACATGATAAAATGAAGTATTGCTTGATTTGCCTGAACTGTACAAACTGTTTAAACCATTTTATGGTGGAAAGATAAAATGTTTTATGATAATCTAGTATTGATTATCTACAAATCGGTGAAAATTGTTTATATACTTAATTATGAATAAACTAATATGTGGTTTTACTTGATAAAGATCATATTAAAATATGTGATTACTTATAGTAAGAGAATTTAATGGAGGTTATAATGCAATTAAAAATTGAAAACATCGGAAAAGTGAAAAAGGCTGAGATAGATATAATAGGGATAACATCAATAATAGGCTTTAATAGCACTGGAAAAAGCACAATTAGTAAATCACTGGCGGCTATTGGAAATGCATTTGATGACTTTGAGCAACAAGTAAAGGGAATGATTTTATTTGAATGTTCACAAGAAATAGATAAATGGGAAGAAAAAAATCGTAATCTTCTGCGCCAAATAAAAAGGAAAGGAAAAAGTTTTTATGAGGTATATAAAAAGTATGATTCTATCTTTTCTCGATTTCAAAGTTTTAGTAGTGAATATATGCAGACTATCCTTGATTACAGTAGTTTAGAAGATTTTATTAGTATCATGAAGAAAAAATATCAACTATATGAATGGGAAGAAATTTTGAGGTCAACTTTGCCAGACAAAGAAACTTACAATATTAACATACCACTAACCGATTTATTTAAAAAGTTTGAAGAAATTAAATTTGACAATATAGATAGATATGAAAAAACTGTAGTTACAAGAGCGTTTTATAATTATTTTAAACGTCAAATAGCATTTCTTTATGACAAAAAGCAGGGGATTATAAAACTAGTTGATGATAAATTAAATGAAAATATAATTATATTTCATGAAAACATATTACATGAATTTGGTCAAGGTATTAGTGATAGAATTCCTGTTATCTATTTGCAACCAATGAATATACTTGATACTCTAGATAGAAGTTTAAATGGCTATAGAACATTGAGTTATGGTAAAGGCGAGCTAATGGCAAGGCTTCAGCATGATTTTTATAGTGATACTACTACAGAGGATTATGAGACTACTGAAAAATTAGCGTTAATTATTAACGAGGTTTTAGGAAGTGAAAAGAATATAGGTGAGTTAACTAGAGACGAATGGTCAGTGGCTTATAAAGAATTAAATGTAATTTCAAATGAAAAAGCAAATATTGAAATGTGCAATGTAGCTTCAGGTATTAAGAATATTGCTATTATTAAGAGATTAGCATTAAATGGAGAACTAAAAAGAAATTCCATATTGATTATTGATGAACCAGAAGTAAATTTGCATCCAGAGTGGCAGTTAAAGTTTGCTGAGTTACTTGTGAGATTTTATTGTGAGGTAGGTATAAAAATACTTATTAATACCCATAGCCCTTATTTCTTGCGTGCAATAGAATATTATTCTGATGAGAAAATGATTCTTAACAAGTGCAAATTTTATTATATGAAAAACAATGAAAACATGCAAAGTGAATCAATAGATAAAACTAACTCATTAGATGATATATACGATGATATGGCAACTACTCTAGATAAACTAGTAGATGATGAGGAGTAGCGTATGTTTAACTTTACAATTATGAAAGCTGATAAAAAACCAAAAACTGGAGAGGGTTATGATTTTTCTAGCAATTTATATACTGTTTCTTTAACAAAAAAAGGTGATAAGGATTGTATAGAATGGATTTTGAAATATATAGCTGATGCTAAAGAAATTAAAATTATAAATTTAGATGAACTAAAAGAATGGTATTGTAATAAATACTTTTCGGTATCTAGCGATAGTGGAACATCAATCTCTGTTTCATCTTGTGATGCATTTTATTACTCACCTTCAGTAAATGAAAACCATGAGAATTATTTAATAGAGTTTAAAAATGTACATTATAAAGAATTTTGTAAGAAGAATTTTTGTGAAGACATAATCTCTAAAGCCTTTTTTAGCCGATCTTTGTTATTACATACTGTTTTTGAAAATAATAATTTAGATTATTTCAGGGAACATGTAAAATTTATTGTTGTTTATAACTATGATCAGTCATCAAAAGAGAAGACACAGAATAAAGTGAAAAACATATCACAAAGTATTAGAGGGAAAAAATGCAAATTAGAAACAAAGCCCGAGATTGATTATAAATCTGAAGCTACTAAAAATATTAATAAAATAATAGACAATCAAAAAAGTGATTTTAAAGAAGTCGAAATAATCAAAATAGATGACTTTAAAGTAAGATATGAATATAAATTAAAAAATAAACAATGCAAGTGTTGTTAAGGGTGAGAGCATTATGAATAAAATTATACTCATTCCAGATTCCTTCAAAGGAACAATGTCTTCAACAGAAATTTGCGAAATTATGAGTAGCGTAATTGTCGGATATTTCCCACATGCTGAGATAATAAGTGTTCCTGTGGCTGATGGAGGAGAGGGGAGTGTAGACTGTTTTCTATCTGCCGTTGGAGGTAAAAAGGTCATACTTAATGTGAAGGGACCTTATTTTGAAGAAATTCAAAGTTTTTATGGTGTTTTGCCCGATAATACAGCAGTTATTGAGATGGCTGCTGCTGCAGGTCTGCCAATGTTTGGAAATAAAAAGCAACCTGAAAAAACTACTACATATGGAGTTGGGCAGCTTATTGAGCACGCTGCGAAGGCAGGTTGCAAACGGATAATAGTGGGTCTTGGAGGCAGTTGCACTAATGATGGTGGAGTAGGAGCAGCGGCAGCACTTGGTGTAAGCTTTAAAGATGGTACTTTTAGCAATTTTGTACCAGTAGGCGAGACTCTGGGTAAAATCGCTTCCATAGATGTTAGTGGTCTTAATCCTGCACTAAAAGGGATAGAAATAATAACAATGTGTGATATAGATAATCCTCTTTGCGGCTCACAAGGTGCTGCAGTTGTTTTTGCTCCGCAAAAGGGTGCAAATGAGGCTATAGTACAAATGCTCGATGCAAATCTTGGACATTTGGCTGACGTAATTAAAAGAGATTTGGGAAAAGATATTATGAATATAGCTGGAGCAGGTGCAGCAGGCGGTATGGGTGGTGGTATGTCAGCATTTCTAAACAGCAGCTTGCAGATGGGGATTGAAACTGTACTTGATACTGTAGGATTTGATTTAATGCTTAAAAATGCAGATTTAGTAATTACGGGTGAAGGAAAAATTGATTCACAGTCACTTAGAGGAAAAGTTGTAATGGGTGTTGCTCGCAGAACGAAAAAAGTTGGAGTTACCCTCATTGCAATAGTTGGTGATATCGGTGACCATATAGAAAAAGTATATAATGAGGGCGTAAGTGCTATATTTAGTATTAATCGTGTGGCACTTCCATTTACTAAAGCTAAAGAACGCTGCAGAAGTGATTTGATGCTTACTATGGATAACCTAATGAGATTTATTTCCCTTAACAAAATCAAATAGTTTAATTAACTAGCTCAAACTTCGCACATAAAAATCTATTGGTACGGTAGAATTATCAATGGTCTGTTGCAAAAACAACTCGAAAGTATAGTTGGTGCTTACATGGTGCACTTTCGAGTATCAAAGAACGCAAGCGTTTTTTATAGATAGTGGGTGGTATTTATTTATAAATGCTTTAGCAACCTTTCCACATTTACCATCCGTGGTCCATAGTGTGCTAAACCGACATCGTGTCGATTTTCCGGCAAAAAACTTGGAGCTTGCTGAATAAGTTGTAAAGATACAACCAGAAAAATACAACCCGTAAAAATAGATGAATACTGCTTTTGCTATTAAATACTATAATTTTATTCATTCAGCAAGCTTTTCTCATACAACTAATTTATGAAATTAAATACAAAACAGAAATTATAGTCTGTTTAAAACTTAAGTATAATCATAGCTTAAGTAATTAAAAATTGAATCGCTATTTTTAACTTGGATAACCGAAGTCCCTTTTAAAACAAGGTGATGTCCACAGCATTCACATCTAAAAGTCAGATTGTTTAATTTGTCAACTTCTTCTTTAGGTAAGTTTAATAGTACGCTATTACACATGCAGCACTTAATGGTGTAAAATTTCAATTTCTTTTGTCCCCCGTTTCTAAAATAAGAATATTCTTTAGTATATTTGTGTGTTTTTGCTTAAAAGGAAGTCATAATACTATTTCGTATTTAAAAATAAGGCACTATTTTTAAATACGAAATAGTATTGAACAACATTTGCGGACTACGTCCTATCGCCGTATATGCGGCTATTTAAAAATGTAATACCACATTTTTAAATGAAAATTAGTATATCAAAGTCACTAAACAATTTTACTATATTTCCCAATGAATGGTATTTATTTTTAAAAAAAGATTGTACAAGCTAGGTATATTTTTAATAAGATTTGAATATATTTTTTTAGTAGATTTATTTAATAGCAATGGAGAATAAATAAAGACAAGTCTATCTGAAAAAATAAGCTAATACAGACATATGGTTTTTTCGGATATTTATGTCTGCAAACACTGTTAATAAGAAAATTGACTAAAGTCAATTACGCTTAATGACTTCGCTTATTTGGTAAATCATGTATTTAACTCAGTTTGGGTTTAAATTTGTTTTATGAATTTTGGGAGGCTTTAACCTCAAACCCAAACTATCGTCCGATATCATCGGATATTTAGCCGATAGTAATTGACTCTGCCATAATAGTTGCACTGAAATGTAAAAAATACGTTGCGATTATGGTTTTTAAATTGATACAGGGTTCATCAAAAAGCATCAGAGGCCAGTCATCTATGAGGATGGAGTAAATAATAATATTATTTATTATGCAGAAAGCATTTGTGGAGGTAAAACATGAGGGATATTGTAAGATTTCAAAATGGTACTTCTATATACAACAGTTCAAATATTGGTAGCAGCAAGAAAAATTTAAACAAGCTACCTATAATTTTATGTGCAACTGCTGGGATTTTATTAGGCAGCTTTGCTTTTAAAGTTTCTATTGTAGGAATAAATAAAACTGATACCAATAGTAGTACTAAGTCAAGATTAGCAGCAGATGCACTTAAAATTAAATCAGCAAATTACGAGGTGATTGACAAATTTAACGATATTTTGTTTAACTCATTTGGAATTGACAGATATAATCCAATAACAATTCTAACAGCCAATTATCCTTATTTTAAAATGTATTATAATAATGAGTACCAAGACTATCTTGTTCAAAAACAAATGGAACTAGAGCAAAAGGCATTGGAAGAAAAAAAAATTCAAGAGGCTAAAGCCAAAGCTTTGGAGGCAAATGCTCAAATTCATGAAAATGTTCAAAATACCAGCCCAGATTCGAGTACTGGTACATTTAAAGAGGTATCAAGCAGTATAACTTATGAAGGAGATGAAAAAGATGAAGAAAAAGATACCGATGCTGTTGTTACAAGCGGTAAAATTAATATAATAAATCAAACAAAATATACAATTGATGTTAATAAGCTTTTAGCTGAACCCCTGAAGTTACCTAATAAAAAAGGCCCTCAGATATTGATTTACCATACGCATACAACGGAAAGCTTCTTAAAAAATCTAGAACAATTGACAATGAAGAACGTTGCATCAAGAACAACAGATTCGAAATATAACGTAACTAGAGTAGGTGAAGAACTTATTAGCAATTTGAAAAAATATGATATTAATGTATTGCATGATACAACTATTCACGATAAAGATTATAACAGCTCATATGTAAGCTCGCTTAAGACTCTTACGAAATATGTAGATAAATATTCTTCGCTAAAGATGACGATAGACCTGCACAGAGATGCTGTAATCGGACAAAAGCTCAGAGTTGTTAAACAAATTAATGGTAAAAATGCAGCACAAATAATGTTTGTTATTGGTACTGATTCAAAGCTTTCAAATCCTAGATGGAAGGAAAACCTAAAGCTTGCATTAAAAATTCAGGCTAGATTAAATGAATTATATCCTGGAATAGCAAAGCCCATATACATAAGCAAAAACAGATATAACCAGCATTTAACAAATGGTTCAGTTATAGTTGAAATAGGTGGAGATGGGAATACTATAGATGAAAGTGTCAGAAGTACTGAATACTTAGCTAGGGCAATAAATGATGTTCTATATAAAAGCAATTGATTTAGCAGGTATTTTATTGACTAAAAACACTCTGCTTTGTCAAAGATATAACGAGGCAAGAAAATGTCCCCTACTTCTATAAGTGGCAGGTACTGCTTTGATTTTTAGACGGTGTATAAATTTTTATACATCGAAAAATTTTAATTTGAATCAAGGCGTTATAATTTAATTAACTTTCTTAACTTATAGGTATTTTATTAAGTTTTATCATCGTTGCAGTTTATGGAGGTTGTTTTGGCTAGAAAAATCAGATTGAGACAGCAGAGAATTTATAAATTGAAGATAATATTTATTTTTGTTTTGTTTTTGACAATGCTATTCATAGGCTTGTTGGTAGTAGATTTAAATAAAAGCTATATTATGTATGGGACTCCACGTATTGAAATATTTCAAATAGAAATGCTTGAGAATGATATTTGTCAGGTTAATATGCTAAATAGCAGATTCAATTTAAATTTAAAATATATAAAGAGGGATATAAATAACGTTAAGTCCTATTTTAATATAAATTAATTAGCTGTGCTATAGAGAAGAGTAATTCAACAGGGCTGCTTAACTATTTACAAAATTAACAGGAAAGTGGTTTTTAGTAAAGTCTGAAAATTATGCTCTTAGTATTAAAAAAAGGCTTGGTCTTTATTTTGGATAGAGCCTTTTTTTGTTTAAATATCTATATTGCACCTTTACAATGGTATGGTATAATTAATTGCGCAGTAAAAGCTATTTAATGATTTTAATTGAGCGTGTGGAGGATAACGGATGCCAAGTGAAAGACAAAAATATATAAGAAATTTTTGCATAGTAGCTCATATTGACCATGGAAAATCTACTCTTGCAGATAGACTAATTGAAAAGACAGGTGTTCTCACTTCTAGAGAAATGCAAGAACAGGTTTTGGACAACATGGAACTTGAGAGAGAAAGAGGAATAACCATAAAAGCACAAGCTGTCAGAATGGTATACAAAGCCCCTGATGGACATGAATATATATATAACTTGATTGACACACCGGGTCATGTGGATTTTAATTATGAGGTGTCCAGAAGCTTGGCTGCCTGTGAGGGAGCAGTTCTTGTTGTGGATGCTGCTCAGGGCATTGAGGCTCAGACTTTAGCAAATGTATATTTGGCAATTGATCATAACCTTGAGGTAATGCCTGTTATAAACAAGATTGACTTGCCTAGTGCGCAGCCTGAAGTAGTGAAAAAAGAGGTTGAGGATGTTATTGGTTTAGATGCATCTGAAGCTCCACTTATTTCAGCTAAGAATGGCATTAATATAGATGAGGTTCTAGAAAAAATAGTAACTATGATTCCATGTCCTGAAGGAGATGAGGAGGCACCATTAAGGGCGCTTATTTTCGATTCCTTCTACGATAGCTACAAGGGTGTTATTGTATATATGCGAGTTAAAGAAGGTACTGTAAAATCGGGAGATACTATCCGAATGATGAATACCAAAAAGGAATTTCTTATAACTGAGCTGGGATATATGAAGCCGGGAGGTTTGACGCCTGCTAATGAGCTTAGGGCAGGTGATGTAGGTTATATTGCAGCTAGCATAAAAAATGTTAGGGATACTCAGGTTGGAGATACTATTACTTTAGTAAGCAATCCTGCAAAAGAACCGTTAGAGGGGTATAAAAAGGTAAATTCTATGGTTTTCTGCGGAATTTATCCTGCAGATGGCTCAAGATATGGAGATTTAAGAGATGCTCTTGAAAAGCTTCAATTAAATGATGCCGCATTGACCTTTGAACCTGAAACCTCTGTTGCATTGGGCTTCGGCTTCAGATGTGGATTCTTAGGACTTTTGCATATGGAAATTATACAGGAGAGACTAGAGCGAGAGTACAATTTTGATTTGGTAACTACTGCTCCAAGTGTTATATACAAGGTCACCACTGTAAAGGGTGATGTTTTGATGATAGACAATCCTACGAATCTTCCACCTGTGACAGAGATAGATATGATGGAGGAACCAATTGTAAAGGCAACTATTATGGTTCCAACCGAATTCATAGGTAATATTATGGAGCTATGTCAAGACAGAAGAGGCTTATATAAGGATATGTCATATCTCGATGAAACAAGAACGGTTTTGACATATGAGATGCCTTTGAATGAAATTATATTTGATTTCTTTGATGCTCTTAAGTCCAGAACAAAGGGATATGCTTCTTTTGATTATGAGCTTTTAGGCTACAGAGAATCTGACTTGGTAAAGCTTGATATAATGCTTAATGGGGAGATTGTGGATGCATTGTCCTTTATAGTTCATAGAGAAAAGTCTGTCTCTCGTGGAAGAAGAATGTCAGAAAAGCTTAAAGAATCAATTCCTAGGCAGATGTTTGAAATACCAATTCAAGCATGTATAGGTGGGAAAATCATTGCTCGTGAAACAGTAAAGGCATTTAGAAAAGACGTTCTTGCAAAATGCTATGGCGGAGATATTACCAGAAAGAGAAAGCTGCTTGAAAAGCAAAGGAAGGTAAGAAACGTATGCGTCAGGTTGGTTCTGTAGAGGTTCCGCAAGAGGCATTTATGAGTGTATTGAAGCTGGATTAATTAAGTAAATCTTTATAAATTATATAAATAGGGCTGTTGCATAATTAACTCAACCACAGTATATTGTTAAGTATAGTTATTTAATAATTGTGGCAAAGGAATGTTATACATCGGCCTTTGTTTTTTATTAATATAATTCCATTAAGGAGGAGGTGTCCAGTCCATGCTCTAGCTTGCAGACATGGGTAAACAATGAACAAAAGAAATAATAATAAAGAACATATATTGAATTTCGGAGATCACAACAAGACCATTTTAATTGTATCCTTATGCTTTATTGTTTTTCTGCTCGTATTGACTGCGGGATGTTTAGTATACTTGAATAAGCTTACAGATAATAATAAGAAAGAGCTAATCGGAGAAAAATACGATACATTTGAAAACTATTATGTGCTTATTTCCGATAACAGAAAATCATATTTTTGGAAAAGTGTATTTGAAGGAGCTAAAGATGCTTTAAATGAAAATAGCTATATAGAAATGCTTGGGAATAATTTAAGTGTGGAATACTCCACTGCAGATCTTATGAGAATAGCAATTAATTCCAAGGTTGATGGTATTATTTTAGAGGCCAATGAAAGTGCAGAAATGACAGAATTAATCAATGAAGCAAATGATGCTAATATTCCTGTTATTACAGCAGTAAACGATAATAATACCAGTACAAGAAAAAGCTTTGTAGGAGTTAACAGCTATAATCTGGGACTGGCATATGGGCAACAGGTTTGTAATATCGAAAAAAACCTTTACGCTGGTAAAACGAAATCTTCAAAAACTACTGTACTGGTATTGATGAATAAAAATACTGATAACAATATGCAGAATATTGTTTTTTCAGGTATTAAAGATGGTATTAAGAATTGTGAAAATCAAAAAAACATAGATTTAGCAACTGTTGCTATTAGTAATAACGCACCTTTTGCAGCAGAGGAATCCATTAGAGACATTTTTATTAATGAAGAAAATATTCCTGATATAATAATATGTATGGATGAACTAAATACAACTTGTGTTTACCAGGAAGTAGTAGATTACAATAAGGTTGGAAAAACAAATATAATTGGATACCATGATACAAATACCATTTTAACGGCTATTGATCGGAATGTAATATATTCTACTATTACTATAGACACTGAGCAAATTGGTATGGGATGCGTTAAGGCATTAGAAGAGTATAAAAAAACAGGACATGTGAATGCATATTTTGATGTGAACATTTCAGTAATTACTGCCGATAATGTTAGAGAATACTTGGGAGACACCGATGGATCGATTAACGATTAGAATCAAAAACAGAATCCAGAGCATTACTATTCAAGGTAAATTAATTACGGTGTTCATTGCAACGTCGCTGATTATATTAACTGTGAATATGTTTATGTATTTTAATGTGAATACAATGGTTAATCAACTCGAACAAGTATACTTTGGTAATATAAGATTAAATGAACTGGTTGATACCCTTGAAGATTTGCACGTAAGTCTTACTGATTATCTGAATACAAAAACTTCTGATTCTATTAATGACTATTACAGATATGAGCAGGATTATACCAACCTTATAAGCAATACAAATTCTGATATAACTAACAATTCTATGAAAATAATGGAACGAAATATTAGAACGATGTCTGAAGAATACCTAAAGATAACAAATCAGGCTATTGAGGCAAAGCGGGGACGAAATGTTGAGAAATATAAGGTGCGCTATGAAAGTGCTTCAAAATTATATAATTATATAAATGTATATATATACAGTCTGAATAATGAACAATTTAAGAATAATTCTTTAAACTATAAGGTTCTTGCAGAATCTCTTCAGTATATTGAAACAATTAATATTATTATAATGATAGTTGTTGCATTATTAAGCGTTATTTTGGTTATTATGGTGACTAGAACCATAACAAATCCGTTAAAGGTTTTGGCTAGTACAGCTAATCAGGTGGCTAATGGAAACTTTGACATTGAATTGGTAAAGGTATATACGAAAGATGAAGTTGGTGTGGTTAGTACAGCTTTTAATAAAATGGTGTTAAGTATACAAGTTTATATTGAAAAGCTTAAAGATGGTATGAACAAAGAGAGAAAAATGGAGGAAAAACAATTGCTGATGCAAAACCATCTTAAGGATGCGCAGCTCAAATACTTGCAAGCACAGATTAATCCTCATTTTCTGTTTAATACATTAAACGCTGGAGCTCAGCTTGCAATGATGGAGGGCGCTGACAAAACCTATGAATATGTACAGCATGTGGCTGATTTCTTTAGGTATAATGTTAGAAAAAACAATGATACAGTGACTCTTGGGGAAGAACTAGAGCTGATAGACAATTATATCTATATTCTGAATGTACGGTTTTCAGGTAAAATTCATTATGAAAAAAATATTGAAAGAGAATATCTCAAAATACGTGTACCAAGTATGATTTTGCAGCCAATCGTAGAGAATAGCATAAATTACGGAATCAGAAATATTGATTGGCAGGGACTGATTGAGTTGTCTGTATATGGAAAAGAAAATAATGTCTGTATAAGTATAAAAGATAATGGTGTGGGTATGTCTCAGGAATTGATTGATAAGGTAATCAACAGCAAATTAAAAACAGATGATTTGTCTACTGATTCCAATGGTGTTGGTTTGGACAATGTTATAGGACGGCTTAGGCTGCTCTATGACAAAAAGGATGTCATTAAGATAATCAGTGAAGGAGAAAACAAAGGTACAGAGGTTTTGATAGTTATACCTTACGACAGTGGGATTTTCCAAGTGTAGTAGGTAGAAATGTATAGTGTCAGATAGTGAAGTTTCAAAATGTAGAATGACTTGAGTGTAGAATATACAAATGGAGAATACACAAAGGGAGAATGTACAGATGTATAAAATAATGCTGGCTGATGATGAAGGAATAGTTATTGACTCGTTACGCTTTATTATCGAAAAGGAATTTGGCAATCAATGTATTATTGAATCAGCTCAAACAGGACGCAGTGTCATAGAATTAGCAGAAAATTTCAGACCAGATATTGCTTTTATGGATATCCAAATGCCTGGAATTAATGGAATTGAAGCTATAAAAGAAATTAAAGAGCTTTATTCAAATACTATTTTTATAATTCTGTCAGCATATGATAAATTTGACTATGCACAGGATGCCATCAATTTAGGAGTGCTAGAGTATTTAAATAAGCCTGTTGCAAGAACGAAAATTATACAAGTTATAAAAAAAGCTATGGATATCATCGAAAAAGAAAGAGAAAAAAGAAGCAAGGAGTTAATTATTCGTGAGAAATTAGAAACAGTTATACCAGTTATAGAAAATGGTTTCATTAATAACATACTGTTTAATGAGTATTTTAAAGAAGATGTTGAGAATTATAAAAAGCTCCTTGAAATAAAAGAAAATTGCGGATATATTATTGTACTTATAAGCGGAGAAGAGCAAGAAGGCAATCATATGACAAATGCTGTAGGAGCAAGTGTTCACTTACAGAACAATTATAATATAGTTCGAGAAATTGTTAAAAGCAGCTTACATTCAATTGTAGGTTCGGCTATGGCAAATAAAATACCTGTTTTTGTTCCAACAAATCATCTGGAAATGGATTATAATGATAGAATTGAATTGATTAATAAGGCAAGAGATATGGTTCGTGTGTTAAGAAGGAGGCTAAATGTTAATTTTCGTATAGGCATAGGGTCAATTCATAGCATTAATGAGGCAATGGAGTCCTACAATGAGGCTCTTAACACATTAATCCATACGACCACGCTGGTTGCTCATGTTGACGATACGGCGATTTCTTGTGACTATGAAGATAATTACCCTGTTGAAAATGAAAA
The DNA here is from genome assembly GCA_023416275.1 of Bacillota bacterium. Classification (GTDB taxonomy): domain Bacteria; phylum Bacillota; class Clostridia; order Acetivibrionales; family DSM-1351; genus Ruminiclostridium. Next base: position 42,409 of record JAEZIB010000130.1, read on the forward strand.
GTCTCTTTTCGAGTGTACAGAAGCAGGAGACGTAAATGGGGCTGTTATAGCTGCTAACAATTTTTTTGACTGGATGGCAGCTAATTATGCAGAGCATGTTATGGATATTAAATTAAAGGTGCTAGAGTTTGTTTTGTGGAGTGAACATATCGTTTATGAAAGTGGCGGAATGACCTATGAATTTTTGTCTAGGCAGGAGTATCT
>JAEZIB010000188.1 GCA_023416275.1 Bacillota bacterium
GCAGAACGTATGAGATTTCCTGCTTTTATACTATTTATCCTGTTATGGAGCACCTTTATATATGACCCGATAGCACACTGGGTATGGGGTGGCAGCGGAGAACAAGCAGGATGGCTAAAACAATTAGGTGTTTTGGATTTTGCAGGAGGTCTTGTTGTTGAATTAGCTTCAGGTATCTCTGGGCTTGTTGCTGCAATTATGTTAGGAAAGAGGAAACATACAAGACCAGAACCACATCATGTTCCTATGGCAATCTTAGGCGGAGGAATACTTTGGTTTGGCTGGTTTGGCTTTAACGCAGGAAGCGCACTTGCTATGAATGGCGTCGCTGTTAATACTTTCTTAACTACCAATTCCTCTGCTGCCGCAGGAGCTATAGCATTTATTACCTGTGAATGGCTTATTAATAAAAAACCAACTATACTTGGAACACTGAGTGGAGCCATAGCAGGCCTTGTAGCAATCACTCCAGGATGTGGATACGTTTCACCAATGTCTGCCCTTGTCATTGGTCTTGTTGGAGGAGCATTAAGCTTCTTTGCAATCGTATTCCTCAAATCAAGGTTTGGATATGATGATGCTCTTGATGCATTTGGATGTCATGGTGTCGCAGGAATATGGGGTGTTATAGCTACAGCAATATTTGCATCAAAAACTATAAATCCTGCTGGAGCAGATGGTTTGATTTACGGAAACTTTTCATTGCTGAAAGCACACCTAATTGCAGTTGTGGCATGTACAATATATGTTGCCGTTGGAACCTTTGTAATTCTAAAAGTTATAGGCCTATTTGTAAAACTAAGAACAGATAAAACAGAAGAATCTGCTGGTTTAGATGTCTCATTGCATGGCGAAAAAGCATATACCATTTTTTAATATATTTCATACATATTTACTGATAAAAATTTATATGATATGCTTAGATTCTAAAGAATTAGCAAGCTAAAAAACGTGAGGAGGGACCTTATGGCTGATAAAATAACGAAAGTAGATATTATTACATCGCAGAGCAAACTTGATGAATTAATGGATGCTTTAAATAAAGTTGGTATTACAGGTATGACAGTTTCTAATGTTATGGGGTGTGGAGTACAGAAAGGGCACAAAGAATATTACAGAGGAACAGCTGTAGATATTAAGCTATTACCCAAGGTAAAAATAGAAATTGTAATCTGCAATGTTCCTTTAGACACAGTACTGGAAACCACCAAAAAAGTATTACACACTGGTCAAATTGGTGACGGAAAGATATTTATTTATGATGTGACTAATGTTATCAGAGTAAGTGATGGTTCAGAAGGAAAAGCTGCCCTTTGATAATAAAGTCAATCACAATCAAATAAAATGAATTTGAACTTATTACATTCAAAGCGGCATAAAATAATTTGCCTAAAATTGAATCGATATGAAATGTATATTTTTATTTCAAGATTTATATTACCAGCTTTTATATGCCAAGGCTTGAACTTGAATTCGACTTAGATAATTATGAATAGGAAATAATAATTATAGTTTTACCATCAGCTAAAACTGCTACTTTGCTTAGGCAAGCAGCAGTTTTTTGCTTATAATAATAATTTTCTAAATATAAAATACATTATCTCAACTTCAAAATTTCATTTTAACACAATGACACCACACTGAATATTATGATGTAGGTAATATGTTTAGGATGTGTATTATGCTAACAATAAAATCATTAGCCTTAGGGGGGATAAGTTCATACATTTGGGTTCTAATCCCATTTATTTTAGTCATAGTAGCGGCAGTTATTTTTGCCCCCAGAATTTATAGGTTTATAACTATTTGGCTATCAAATGATGATAAAGCTCGAACAACAATACTACCTGAAGATAGAAAGTCAAACAAATCTGGTAAGACGAAATTTGATGGAAAAATTAATTTTGAAGCACTAGAAGAAATAATAGATACTGCGGGCTATGCCTATAACCCTGAAAAAGATATCTTTTTTTCAACAATGGAAGCATGGCAGAGAAAAATGGGATATTGTCGTCTCTATGATGAAGCTGCAGCACCTTTAGGAATGATTATTGATTGTGAACCTATTTATTTCACATATGGAGGAAAAAGGTGGCTAATAGAGTTCTGGAAAGGTCAATATGGCATGACTACAGGTTGTGAAGTAGGAATATATACAACAGCTTGGCCTGATTTAAATATCCCACAAGTATTCAATGGAACCTTCTATAAATGTGCAAGTGATAGAGATAGACTATATTTGCAGTTCTCCTTAAAAAAGAATGGCGAAAAGCTTCTTTCAAGGAAGCAAAAACACTGGTGGTTAACGGGATTTAAATTAGGAGAATTTTCAAATCCATCCGAGCTTGTATTAGATGTCTATGTCACTTTTAAAAACAAGCAAATGCGCAATGCTTTTTTAACCTCTCTAATAGAAACAGGTTATACTGACGAAGAATATGAAATAAGCGGAAGAACTGTAGCTATACGCTTTGATCAGCCTCATACCAAGCAGCCTTACTCCCGTTCACCACAAACAGATATGCTTGTACAGAAAAGAAATAAAACTTTTTGTGACCAGTATAATTTCATAACAAAAAGCTATTCAAATGTCGCTGATAAAATTATGGCTGTAAAAGAGCAATCACCCGAATTGTACAAGGAAATTTTAAATATTGGTAAAACCTTAACTCTATTTGACACTTATACAAAAATAAAGCACTACCTTGAAAACAACAGTAACTATAACAGTATATATAATTCTGACAGTGAGGGCTAAAATGGATAAGCTCGATCTAGTAACTAGCATCTTTAACTCTGCAAAGCAAATTCTCTTTGACGATACCTCTAAATTTATTCTAATGAGTGATTGTCATAGAGGTAATGGAAGCTGGACAGATAATTTTTTAAAAAACAGAAATATCTTTATTGGAGCACTAACTCATTATTATAACAATAATTATACTTATATTGAGCTTGGTGATGGTGATGAATTATGGGAAAATACACAACTTTCAGACATAATGAGCATTCATAAGGATACCTTTAAACTTTTATCAAGATTTCATAATGAACATAGATTATATATGCTATATGGAAACCATGATATAGAAAAGAAGGATTTAAAATTTGTTAGAAAAAATTTAAATAGGTTTTTTAATCAGCGTGAGGAAGAATTTTCATCAATATTTGAAAGCCTTGAGCTTCATGAAGGTTTAGTACTTAGATATAAGCCCACAGGAGACAAAATTCTGTTAATCCATGGGCATCAGGTTAATACCCTTAATAGCGATTTGTGGTGGCTTGGTAAATTATTAGTTAAGCATTTGTGGAAGCCACTTGAAGCCATAGGTGTTAATGATCCAACTAGCCCTGCAAAAAATTATGAAATTAAAATATCTGTCGCTATACAACTTACAGAATGGGTAATCCGCGAAAAACATATGCTCATAGCCGGACATAACCATAAGCCTTCCTTTCCCGAAGTAGGTCAGCCTCCATATTTTAATGATGGTAGTTGCATTCATCCTCGCTGTATAACTGGAATTGAAATATCTGAAGGTACTATATGCCTAGTTAAATGGAGTGTTAAAACCAAAGAAGACGGCACCTTATATATCGACAGAGACATCCTTGGGGGGCCAAGAAATTTAAAAGATTACTTTACGTCCTTAAAAAACATAAATACTTAGCGTTTACATTTTTTAGGCAAATCAATGTATACTCTTACTCTAAAAATGCAACAATAGTGTTGAGGTAAAGAGCCAAAAGAAAATATAAATACAATTAAAGGAGGTGTAGCGTCCATGTCATTTTTTCATGCTATTCTGTATAGAAAGTGAGACATGGACATTAGAATGGCTAAAGCAGGAATGAGAAGACCCGATCCAGAGGAGCCTCATGGAACTGAAAGTAATCATAAAAATCGTTTCCCAAAAAATGATTCAAAACCTGTTCCTGAGATACAGGGTAAAGCTAAAACCGGTAAAGAAAAAGCAAAACCTTTATAATAAGGAGGCAAGAGAAAGTAAGGAACTTTTTCTTGCTTCCTTTTGCTATGTCAGAAAATATCTATTCTAAAATCTGTACATAGCCACTAGTTCCATCTACACGAATTCTCTGACCGGTCATAATTTTCTTGGTGGCATCAACTACACCTGTTACAGCAGGTATCCCATATTCACGAGCCACAACTGAACCATGTGTCAGCTTTCCGCCAATTTCTGTAACCAATCCCGCCGCATTTATAAAAAGAGGTGTCCAACCTGGATCTGTAAAGGGTGCTACCAATATTTCTCCAATTTCTACTACTGAGTTTTTCGGGTCAAGCACTACTTTTGCTTTTCCCTCTATTGTTCCAGCAGACACTCCAGAACCTACCAACGCACCAATTGGTACATTCTTAGTTGCATGTTGTCCCATTATACATTCGCCTTCACTGGTAAGAATACGCGGTGGGGTTAGCTTATTCCAATATTTCAGTTCTTCACGTCTATCATCTGCTAAATCCCTCAAATCACAACCACTTTCAATTGCTTCGTATATTTCTTTATACTGAAAAAGAAAAATATCGTCTGCTTTTAATATCTGACCCTTTCTTACCATATCTGCGCCTTCCTTTAGCAAGGCTATGCGAGCAGAATCCATTACTCGGACTAAAATATACTTCATATGCTCCCTAATTGGAAATACTTCACGATAAATCCTCACATATTTGGCTATTTTCCTTGCTTTGCGTTTACCCGCCTTCTGCTGTACTTGATTAATAAATTCCTTAGCTTTTGCTTTGGCTTTCTTTACTGTTGCCTTATACTCAGCGCGATGATCCCCTAATTCCTTACCTAAAGCCAAAGTAACTACCTGCTTTGCAATAAGCTCCGGGTTTTCCCTCCAGCGAAGACATGATATATCCAGTTCACCAGCACAGCGACAACCATATATGTCAATAAATTCAGCCCATTTTCCGCTAAAATCATCATTACGTGCAAAAATACGTTGGTTCAATGTAGCATAATTGGGATTTCTAAGCTCACTAAGAACCCCTTCCTGTTGATTTGCTAAATCGGCAATATCTCCAAGCATCAACCCCATCTCTGTAGTAATATTGCCTTCGAGTCCTGATTCTACATATGGTGTATATAATGCTTCGCCAAAAATATTTTTTTCCAGCCTCTTCATCATTACCAATGCAAGTATGCTAGTTCCTATTAGCGGAGCAAACGTGTTTACAAAAATATCAATCAATTTCATATTGTCATAGATTGATTTTATACGCTGCTGCCCTGCAGGAGCTGTTAATATTTCAAGAGACCTCTTATCACAAATCTCTCCTATTAGTTTATAAGCATATGCTACTGTATTGGAGGTATTTCCTTTTAGAAAGCGGTAAATAACCTTTATTGGTAAGGTTTTTAATCCTTTTGGAAAGTGAATTTTCTTTTTATGGAACTTTGTATACTTTGAAAACACGTCAGAAAGAGCAGCTGCAATCAGTGGTTCTACTTCTGGTAATACTTTAAGCGCCAAATTACGATATAATCTACGATTAAATAATGAACTTAAATCACTAAATAGCCTTCCTCCCGGCAGAGATATAAGATTACTGCTGTACTCATATATAGGTACATCCTTCCTTCTAAAAATAAAAGAAAATGTATCTCCACCCATCCGTGAAAAAGCGGCTGTGTTCATCTGAACATAACCAATACAAATTAGTATATGGAAATCTTCATCCTTAAAGGTTGGTAATGGATAAAGAGATGTAATCGGACGTGTTTGCAAAATATAAATTTTATTATCTTGAACTGCCCATTCCACATCCTGTGGCGTTCCGTAATGCTGTTCCAGTTTTTCACCCAAATCAACCAGCTCCTTAATTTCAGGAAATTGCAATACTTGCTTAGCCGAATTAATGTTTGCTGTAACTGTTCCCCCATTTTTCAAGGGCAGTATTGCAATCTTTTTATATGAAATCCTCCTTTCGACCAAACTGCCTTTCTTCTTATTATAAGTATAATAGTCAGGTGTAACCTTACCAGATACCATTGCTTCTCCTAAACCAAAACCAGCCTCAATGATTTCTATATGCCTCTTTCCGCTTACAGGATCAGCAGTAAACAGAATACCCGATGCATCAGAAAAAACCATCTGCTGAATAATGACACACATCATCGCCTTTTCTATATTGTTTTTCTTTCTATACTCAACCGCACGTTCCGTGTAAAGAGAAGCAAAGCAATTATGTACAGCTTGCTCTATATCCTTTGCTGGTACATTGAGATAAGTGTCCTGTTGTCCAGCAAAAGAAGCAAACGGCATATCCTCTGCAGTTGCGGAAGAACGTACTGAAAATAAGATATCAGGTTCAAATTTTTTCAGTGCTGAATCCATAAGTTCTGTAAAATAATCAGGCAATGGCGTTGAAAGAAGTTTTTCTTGCGCCTGTTCGGCATCAAGTCCATTGAGATCAACCTCGGAAATAAAGTCACTATAAACTTCAGTTGTAATGCAAAAACCTGGCGGAACTGGATATCCAGACTGCGTCATTTCCCCTAGATTTGCACCTTTTCCACCTACCAGTTCAACCATATTCTTATTTATGTCAGTAAAAAAAAGGATTTTTTCATTCATTTCAGCACTCTCCCAAAGTTAAGTCTTAGTACTTATATCAAATTATATGAAAATATCAGTAAAAATTTTTTAATATCCTTTTATTTTACAAGGTTTGTCACTCTTGTACCATAGAGTAATAGTACCAATTAATAGTCAAATTTATTGTATCCTTTAATCCTCCGATAATATGTATTAAACTGGTTAAAAAAAAGTTTTGGGTGGCACTTGTAGCAGAAATCCAGCTATACTATCTCATTCTGTACCTTATTGATATTCGGAACAATATTAATTATAAAGAATTGATAATAAAAGTTCTTGATTTTTAATGACTTCTGTTAAAAAACAAGAACTTTTAACTAATCCTTTTCAGACTTTATTATGTTTACAATACTTTCGCAAATCTGAGCAAGCTTTTTATTTTCACTTTTTAACTCAACCTCCCGCACTACCATATCAGTAAATTCCTGATTATAAATATAGCAATCCTCTTTGAATAACCTGTATAGCTCTCTTACCCCGCATTTAATATCACTTTCGAGATCATTTTCAATACTATGCTGAACATTATAAATATCACTCATTAGCAGCTTCCCCCAAAGGATAACCTTATCTTGATTGCCCTCACCATTCCTCATTAAACAGAACATATGTTCTTGTTATAGTATATAGTAATTTCTAATATTATTCAACATATATTGCAAATTTTACTAACGTAAATTTCCAGAAATTGTAGGTTCTCAAACTTCTAATTTTTGATCAAGCGTGAAATTTTATACGCACAAAAATTTTGAATCATACCTTTTTAGATGCACCTGACGAACAACGGATTATTTTGTCGATTAGCAAACAATAATGGTATGTTTTCTTATGCTACATAAGTAAATATTTCCATTGACAATTTATTTATTGATACGGTATGCTACATACATAATACGCAGTTTTGTATTAGTTCATCTAGTACAATGAAATTATTTGATAAAGGCAAACTTGTTGAAAGACAGGGACGCAAAGCCATGAGTCTAAGGTGTTATACACTATGATAGTCAGGTTGCCATGGTACATACCATTGTGTTTTATTAACTGTGGCAGTTTATTAATTGTCGCAGTTTTTTTGCGATTTTTTTCAGTAATTTCTTGTCGAAAAATAAACAATATGAAAAATATTTAGTTTTACAAGCATATTACCTTAAAATATTGAGTGTTTTTCTGAAAATAAAATGTTTAAGGTTAAAATGTAACCATTAAAATTATTCAATAAAGGTTATGCAATGAAGTGGTTTTTATTGAACATTAATCAGGGTTTATGCCGTACTAAGTTAAAAAAATATTGGAGGTACTTATGACAATTAAAAAAAAATTAACGTTATCACTTAGCTTATTAATCGTCATTGTTTTTGCTGCTATTCTCACCCTTGTCGTGGTTGAATTTAACAAAAGCCATAGAAATGAAGAGACTAAATATGTAAACTCGTTGGCGACGTCAATAAAGGTAGATTTAAACACTAATTTATCCACTACGTTAATAGCAGTCAAGAGCATCTCTAACAATCCGGAGGTTCAAAAACTGTTTTATGAACGCAATAGGAAAGGTCTTCTTGATTTATTAATGCCTGTGTATGATCCAATCAAATCTGAAGTATCACAGTTTCAATTTCACTTACCTGATTCAACATCTTTTCTTAGGTTACATAGCCCAGAAAAATATGGGGATTCCCTGAAGGACATAAGGGCAACAGTCAATGCAACAAATGCAAATTTATCAGATGCAATAGGTATTGAAGAAGGGGTAGCGGGTTATGGTTTAAGGGTTGTTGTTCCAATGTATTATAAAGGTAAACATATCGGTTCTGTTGAGTATGGTAATAATTTTGGAGCTAATTATGTAAATAAAATCAAAAAAGAATATGGATTTGAAAATTTCCTTTACCGGTACCCTAAAGAAAATTTAGATTCTGATGGTAAAGTAATTCTAGCTGCAACATTAGAAAAGGATAACTATCCTATTAGTGATTCTACCTATGAAAAAATCGCATTAGGTGAACCTATATTTGAAATTGCAAAAGATTCGAATATTGGTTTATTAATTATACCCAACATGGATTTTCAAGGTAAAATTTCTTCCTATACAAAACTAGTTATTGATAGAACTCAAATAGTATCCAGCTCAAGAAACATCATAGCGGAATTATTATCTGTTTTCATTATTTCGTTATTAATATCACTATTAAGTATACATTTTCTTTTAAAATTCAGTGTCTCTAAACCGATTGATGCAATTATTTCACTTATTAATCGACAATCAGGCTTAAATTTCGTTTTTGATGACCAATCAGAAGTAGTAAAATATGTCGGGCAGAACAATGAAATCGGAGTAATGGTTAACGCATTAATGAAAATGGAGAACAGTGTTAGAGGATTTGTTATAAAAACAGCAGATGTAGCTAGTCATGTTGCCTCATCAGCAGAAGAGCTTTCTGCAACGTCTCAGCAATCGGCTTTAACATCAGAAGAGGTTGCAAAAACAATTGTAGAGATTGCAAAGGGGGCAAATAAACAAGCTTATGATACGACTGCCTCTGCGTCGAATGTAGATGAAATGGAAAAGCTACTTGAGGATAACAGAATGTTAATCAAAGAGCTCAATGCTGCTGTAAATGAAATTAATAAACAAAAAGAAAGCGGGTTTACTATACTTAACGGATTAAAAGAAAAAACAAATCAGAATAGTGAATTCTCATATACTGTATTTGAAATAATAACCCGTAATCACGAAAATGCAGAACAAATAGAAATGGCAAGTTCTATGATTAAGAATATCGCAGATCAAACAAACCTATTAGCACTTAATGCAGCAATTGAAGCTGCGAGAGCTGGTGAAGCTGGTAAGGGCTTTGCTGTAGTTGCAGATGAAATCAGAAATCTTGCTGATCAAACAACAAATTTTACAAATGAAATTACAAAAGTAATAGAAGATTTAAAAACAAGATCTCAGAATGCAGTAGAGACAGTAAAAGAGGTTCGCAAAATTGCTGAGGTTCAATCAGAATCAGTGCAGGAGACAGGGTCAAAATTTGACTCGATTGCTACAGCAATTGATTTAGAAAAAACAGTGATAGAAAAGCTGAATTATTCATCTGAAGTAATGAGTAAGAATATGGGCGAACTGTTGAGCCTTATTCAAAATTTAGCTGCAATATCAGAACAGAATGCAGCTGGGACTCAGGAAGTTACAGCCTCTATGGAAGAGCAATCAGCAACAATTGAAGAAATATCTAATTCAAGTGAGCGTTTAGCAGTAATTGCAGATGAACTCAGAGGATTATTACAACAATTTACAGTATAAACGAAGCACGATAAATAATTCACGAATTTTTTTAGGCTTGTAAGTATTCTAGAATGATTTTTGCACCTACATGCTTTAGCAGGCTTGTATCATAGCCTTTGCCAGAATACTTACAAGTTGCATTTAATTCATCTTATGCGTACCAAAATCATATTTTTTATTCTTTTCCTCCAAAAGTACTCTTATTTATTCGTTGTTAAATTTTTAGATTCTCCTTGTTATTATTAATATTGAGCAATTGCTCGAATACACTTTAACATGCAGAATTATTGAAAAATTGCTGATTTTACACCGTGATAAAGCTATGGACTGAAGCAGAGAGACAGAACCTTGAGAAGCTACCACGGTAGCAGTTTAGTACATATAAATTATAACGAAAAAAGCACCACACAGTGTGAACATATCTGTCCAAAAATCAGGGTGCTCCTAAAAAGGCTAAATCTCGGCTTTAAATCTGATGCTGGCTCGAAGGATATCTTTTATTACGCAAGCCGCTTTTCTACTTCTCTATATGTATACGGCAGCCTCTCATTGAGTCTTGTTAATATTCTAAACTTCCTATCATTAAGAGTATCGTATGCCTTAGGAGTAATTTTCAAAATTCGCTCCCAACTCTCTACACCATTTTCAGTACAATCATTGATAAAATTGTTATCCATAATATTTTCAAAACTGTTCCATAACTTCAGAAGCTCAACATTCTCAGCATCAGAAAGCTTTCTTAGTCTGCGAAATTCCTTAAATTCTCTTAAAAAATCAGGTAAATAATAAAAATTGTCTTTATCCAAAAACATAACCCTTGTATTAATAACTTCATCTATCCTCTCTTTAAACATGCAATTTCTCCTCCTTTAGTGTTATAATGTCTAGACTCAAACTGAAATTTTTCAATTGTAGAAAAATATCATTACATCAGCGGCGTGTAAGCGAGGCTGGAGATATTCTCACCACCTGAAAACCAAAACGGTACCCCCACTTATAGAAGTGTGGAATTTTTTTGCCTCGTTTTCCTCGTTATATTATAATGTCTATTCGCTAACAGAACATATGTTCGAACAATAGAAATTATAGTTCGTTTTATTCGAAATGTCAATAAGTTTTTTTCGACTATTTCGGATTTTTTTATTTACAAAATAATTATTTATTGATAATATAACTGTTGATGGGAGGTAATTAAAATGATTACGCTAGGGGACAGAATACGTGAACAAAGGATAAAAAAAGGTTTTACGCAAAAGCAATTAGCAGAGCTGATAGGCGCTAAGCACAATTCTGTAAGTGATTGGGAAAACAACAAAAACAAGCCTGATTCTAATACAATTAAGCTATTAATGAAAGCACTAGACGTTGATGCAAATTCACTTCTAGGCTATAATGACAAAGAAACAATAAAATCAGATGCTGCAAGACTGGCAGATAATATAGTGAATAATCCTAAGATTAATAAAATGCTTTCCTTACTTATAAATATGCCAGATGAGGACTTAAGTCTAGTTATTGCCTTTATTGAAAGATTAAATAAGCAGAACTCCTAGCAAGCAGGTTATTACTTAAATTCCTTTCAAAAACAAAACACATAGAGTACAATATTAATATAAATCTGATATTTTGTAGCTAAAATGTTAGTCATATTTCAAATAGCTACATTATGAATAATCTACAGATAGTGCTGACTATTAGAGTTAATTTAGCTCGTCTAAAGGATGTGCTTACAACATAGATTTCAATACAATGTCGAATTTTTATTACTGTCAGCATAAATTAAATACAAGTTATCAACTGGAGAAATAACAAATGTCTACTATTAAAAAATTCATGAAATATTATAAACCCTATAAAGCATTATTTTTTATTGATATAATCTGTGCATTAACAGTCTCTGCAATTGATTTAGCATTTCCACAGCTTCTGAATTTTTTGACAAAGGGAGTTTTTACACGCAGCTCCTCTGAAATCCTGAATATTCTGTGGTTGGTAGGTATCTGCTTGTTGCTTATGTACCTATTGAGATATGTCTGTCAGTACTTTATTACTTCCTGGGGACATATAATGGGTGCACGAATGGAAAGTGATATGCGTCAGGATTTATTTGATCATTTCCAGACACTCTCCTTCTCCTATTATGATAAAAATAACACTGGTGAAATGATGTCAAAGCTGATATCTGATTTGTTTGATATATCAGAATTAGCGCATCACGGGCCTGAGAATATATTTATATCAACCATTAAAATTATAGGATCCTTTATTTTATTAGCAATGATTAGCTCGCAAATGACTTTAATTCTTCTAGCAGTAACCATTGCAATGTTTATTTTCTGCTGGAAAAAGAACAGAAAAATGCGCTCAGTTTTTATGGATAACCGTAAAAAAATAGCCCTTGTTAATTCTAGAGTACAGGATACTCTCTCTGGTATACGAGTTGTTAAATCCTTTGCAAATGAAGAAGTTGAGCATAAGAAATTCAAGTACTGCAATTTAAAATTCTTAGATTCAAAAAAGAGCAGCTACTTAATTATGGGCAGTTTTCATGCTGGAACCAGCATTTTTCAAGGATTACTTTATGCTTCTGTATTGATAAGCGGAGGGTATTTTATAGCCAAAGGCAGCATAAAGCCAACCGATTTGGCAATTTATGCACTGTATATAGGAATATTTCTAAACCCCATTGAAGTACTCATAAATTTCACGGAGTCTTTCCAAAAAGGAATGTCGGGTTTTAAGCGTTTTTTAGAAATAGTTGAAACAGATCCTGAAATTAAAGACGATGAAAATGCAAAGCCGTTAATCAACCCTCGTGGTCATATAAGCTATACTAATGTTTCCTTCCACTATGATGAAAATTCCGAAGTATTGGATAATGTAAGCCTTTCAATTGATGCAGGCAAAACCGTAGCCTTTGTAGGTCCATCAGGTGGTGGAAAAACAACTCTTTGCTCACTTCTCCCCCGCTTTTATGAAGTAACTGGTGGTAAAATTACAATTGACGGTATTGATATACATAATATCACATTGAAATCCTTGCGCAAAGCTATTGGTATTGTACAGCAGGATGTTTATATGTTCTCTGGCAGTGTGAGAGAAAATATTTCTTATGGAAAACCCGATGCCAGCGATGAAGAAATTATTAATGCTGCCAAAAATGCAAATATACATGACTTTATAATGAGTTTGGAAAATGGTTATGATACACATGTCGGTGAAAGAGGTACTCGACTATCAGGTGGTCAAAAGCAGCGAATAGCTATCGCTCGCGTATTTCTCAAAAATCCGCCTATTTTGATTCTTGATGAAGCCACATCAGCATTAGACAACGAAAGCGAACGTCATATTCAGGAATCCTTAGAGCGCTTATCTAGAAATCGAACTACTATTGTCATCGCCCATAGACTCAGTACTATAAGAAATGCTGACGAAATAATAGTAATTAGTGAAAATGGTATTCAAGAACGTGGTGACCACGAGACACTTTTGTCTATGAACGGTCTATATGCCAAATACTACAATATGCAGTTTGAAGGTTTGGATTGATAAGTTCCCGCACCTACAATTTTCTACTACGAAAGTTGAATTAGATACCATTTATGCCACAGTCTCCTTTTAGCAAGCCATAAAAAGGCCATTCCCTAAGGAACAGCCTTTCTACTAATACACTCTCTATTCTAATGTGAACGATGCTAGGCTTGGACTGCCCGTACCTGTGTAAGTAAAATACAGTGCATGTACACCATCTGGAATTACAATATCTGCAGAATACTCTCTCCATATGTTTGAAGATACGACTGGTATCTTTCCAAGAGCCGTTCCATCCCATGATGTTTTAAGTATAAATTCACCACTGCAATATCCGCGAACCTTAATTTTAACTTTCTTAATTCCCTTACAGTCGAAGTATTTGAAGCCTGCTGTAGCGGAATCCTTCATATTAGCAATATAACCTACTTCCTCGTCTCCATCTTTCCCATCCTGAGTAATCTTTGGAAACTGATGATCCATCCATGCTCCAGTCCAATCTGTGTAGATGGATTCCTCCTTGTAGAACAGGTTGCATGCCAGATAAGCTGGGTATTCACCACACCCGACAAGAGGTCCTCCATTACAGCCACAGGAGGTCATTTCAGCCTGTGGAATTGATCCATCTTCGCTAAATGTGATTTGCTCAATACAGCCCTGTCGGCTGAAATTGGTTCCGTTGGTGTGTCTATGATAAAAAATGTACCATTTATCTTTAATTTCAACTATACTTCCATGGTTGTTGGCACCATAAAACATTGGCTTCTCAGCTGGCTTGTAAGTATCAATATGAAGATCACTGTTGCTTACAATAACTCCTCCGTAAACAAATCCCTTAGTTGGGTATTTGCTGGTAGCATAACACAATTCATGAAAAACAATGGAGGAATAGACAAAATAATAGGTATCCCCTTTTTTTCGAATAGAAGGAGCTTCAAAGAACTCATGCCCTTCATATCCGCTACCTTCACTGTAAGGCTCACTTGGTGCTATGAAAACCGGTTCTTCTACGATTGTGAGCATATCTGGTCCAAGAACTGTTGCCATAGGCCCCTTCCTTGATTTATCCCCTTTTGCACAAAAGCCAGTATACAAATAGGTCTTATCTCCTTCTGTCAGTACTCCAGGATCAAATTGAGGCTGGTCCCCTTCCCTTTCTCCTAAGCGCGTTCCATCAGAATAATGAACATATCCATAAAATTCAAACTTCCCTGCTGGACTATCACAAACAGCTACTGAAACAATGCAAACATGATCAAGAACGTAATACAGATAATAACGTCCATCAGGTCCTACTGTAACGTCTGGCGCATAGAGGCACATTCTACCATCAGGATTCTGCGGATCATCAGTTTTTTTATAAATGACACCTTCGTACCGCCAATCAGACAAATCATCTACAGGTGCCGACCAGCATACATAATCATTCAAGCAATATACATGCCCGTTAAATCGGTCATGAGAACCATACACATAGACCCTGCCATTAAAAACATATGGCTCAGCGTCAGGAATATACTCCCACGAAGGAAGATATGGATTTAGACCTTGCTTTTTTAACATAATTTTTTATACACTCCCTTACTATTATTCATTATTGCATGTATATTTTCTAAGACAATTATCGGCTGAAAAGCCTTAACTGACTTAAGTCAAATAATAGAAATTTTTATTTCCAATGCCGCCATTTTGCATTATTTATCTCTAATAAGACATTTTCTGACATTGCAAAGTAGTACTTTAATACCTTACATGCAGTATGCAACATATGAACAGCTATATTAAAAAATTGTAATATATTAAACCTGATAAAGCAATGATTAGAATAAAAAATAATAGACAGAAAAACTAAAAAGTACACATTTCAATTACATACAAAATGTGTACAGTTAAATAAAATAATTGACATATAATTTTTACTACAAGCGAACCTTTTGTTTTGTTTCACCCTCTATTTTTCCAATCCCATACCCATAGCAAAAGGATTGGTACATACTCGTTATAATTAATTGATGCAAACAATTTCTTTCCTCTTCATTGAGTCCAAAGTCCATTGTCCGCATGAAATTCTTGGTCTTATCCTTTGCTATTATTTTAATTGCTTCTCTTGTTCCCACCAAGTCATTTTCCAACTTTTCTTTCCCCTGATGAAGATAATCCTTTATAAGATTCTCAAATTTTTGTGATGGTGAAACCTTTTTAAGCTCTTCCATTTAGTCCTCCTAGTAATATCCACGTCAATTACTATCGGCTAAGGAACTGATAGCATCATCGAATTCGTAATTGACTTTTGTTATAATGCCTAGATTCAAAATAAAATTTTTCGATTGTAGAAAAATTTTATTACATCAGCGGTATTTCAACGAGGCGGAACATATTCTCACCGCCTGAAAATCAATGCCGCACCCGCCATTTATAAAAGTGGGGGGACAATTTCTTGCCTCGTTATATTACTAAGTGTCCCCAAAACAGTATTACCTATACACTTATTTGTAAAAAAATACTATATTTATTGAACTCTTCACCATTATAAGTTTTAATCATTAGAACTATTTTCAGTATCAACCACCAAATTGGACTTAATAATCTTTTTAACACTCTTTTCAAACTTAGTTCTTGCAAGCATAACTTGATGCTCGCACCCAACACACTTTATTCTGAAATCTGCACCAGTACGAACAATTTCCCATTGCTTGCTGCCACAAGGGTGTTGCTTCTTCATTTCTACAATATCTCCCAACGCATATTTATCAGGCATAATTTCCTCCTTGAGTTTATGATAACTACTCCTAGATATTATTGCTTACATTTTTACTCAACTTTTTTCAGATACTAATTCTATCATTGCCTGCTTTACTCAGTCTTAAAAAACGCAGTTTTATCATAAAACTCCAGTCTGTTTTCCTCAAATCTCTCCTTTAGCTTCATTCTAATGCGACGTTCCACTGCCCATTGCTCATTGGGAATAGTTTTAGCAACAATTCTCAAATTCATATTATTGTTTGCTAATTCAGTTATACCTAATACTGTAGGCTCTTCTGTAAAAACAGTAAACTCATCTTTTACCTCATCACATACTGTTTGTGCTATATCATTTACTTTTGCAATATTACTTGAATAGGCTACCGGAACGTCAACAATAACCATTTTGTTATCCCTTGTATGATTTATAACCCTTTTAATCTCTCCATTAGGAATTATATACAAATCGCCTGTATAGTTCTTTAATCTAGTGACTCTCATCTCCATACGTTCAACAGTTCCCGTCATATTGTCAATTGTAATTAAATCGCCAACTGCAAACTGATCCTCCAGTAGAATAAAAAAACCTGATATTGTGTCCTTTATTAGACTTTGAGCTCCTAAACCTATTGCAACGCCTCCTACACCTGCCGCTGCAAGCACTGCCTTTAAATCTAGAATATCAGACAAACTAACTATGATTGCAGCTATATATACAGCATACTTAAATAAGCTAATTAATAAAGTACACATAGTATCCAGTCTTTTATCATCAAGCTTAAATTTGAATTGCTTCTGCTTATCAAAAAACTTTCTAATTAAATATCTTCCAAATTTAATTACAACTGCAGCTATAATAAAAATCAGAAAAATTTCTAAAACTTTAATTACCGGGGTGTAAAACACTCCAAGAGAATCCATTAATATATCTTCAAGCTTTTTTAGCATCAACCTACCTCCAATATTTGCTGCTTAATCTGAAATACTCATTACTTATTAAGTAATTACCTTTATCTCTTATTTTTAAATATAATTTTAACATACAGAAACAAGCCTTTCAAATAGCTTTAAGTGCGTACTGTCTTTTCTCCACAAATTTTCAGGGTGC
This sequence comes from Bacillota bacterium, assembly GCA_023416275.1. Taxonomy (GTDB): domain Bacteria; phylum Bacillota; class Clostridia; order Acetivibrionales; family DSM-1351; genus Ruminiclostridium. The sequence continues at coordinate 17,298 of JAEZIB010000188.1, forward strand.
CACTGTACTCCTAAAACAAACTTTTTGCATTCGTGGCTTATTGCCTCAATAATTCCATCGTCTGCATATGCATTAATAGTAAATCCAGGAGCAATTTCACTAACTGCCTGGTGGTGAAAGGAATTAACTTTTAATGTATTTGTTCCAAAAATACTGTGTAAACAGGTTCTGCTCATGATATTAATATTATGTATTTGAAACCATCTAGGTGCCTGCTGACTGTGTTTTATCAGCTTCTTATCAGGATTATTCTCTGCATATATATCCTGAAAGATACTGCCGCCTGCTGCAATATTAATAACCTGTATGCCTCTGCAAATACCTAATATAGGCTTATCCATAGCTAAAGCCTGCCTTGCAATAAATATTTCCATGCTATCCCGAATGGGCGAAATTTCATTAGCATAGGGCATATTATCCTTACCGAAATAAGCAGCATCAACATCCGGCCCCCCTGATAAGATAATCCCATCACATATATTTAAGTACTCAACCCACATTGCTTTTTCCTCAGTAGCAGGAATTAAAACTGGTACTGCTCCGCATTTTATAACTGCATCATAATAGTCCTCTTTCATCGTGCTAATACCCTTTTCAAAATCAAATGCTGCCATAATACCAATAACTACTCTTCCTCTTTTCACAAGCTCACCCCTTGCACATAAGTTAGTGTAAAGCACCTTACAAAACACTAGGATAAAGTCCAGCAATATACACATTCAGTCAATCTAGTGATATTCGTTAAAAAAACGGCCTTCCTATAATCAGGAAACCCGTTTTCAGTAGTTTAAAAATTATTGTTTGTCAAATGAATCTTTGCCAACTCCGCAAACTGGACATACCCAATCTTCCGGAATATCTTCAAAAGCTGTACCAGGTGCTATACCACCATCTGGATCTCCCTCAGCAGGATCATATACATAACCGCATACAGTGCAAACATATTTATCCATATTCTATTTCTCCTTGTTAAATTTAGTTTATTGAGTATCGCAATTAAAAATCAAGTGCGACAACATTAATAATATATATTCCCACTTTTTATCTTAGATAACATCTTTTTTAGAAATATTTTCATTTTTTTTAAATGGTTATACCACTTTAATTTCTCCTGTTTTTAGCAATAATCAACAATCCTCCTAAAACTAGTATTATTGGTATCAAGTATGTTTGTAGAAATGAAATCCTTCCTAATTGAATTACAAAGAATATTAAAGACAATCCACCCAAAATAAAGACTGGTATTAAAAGTCCTTTTTCTTTTGTTCCGAAAATATAAAGTTCAAACAATCCTACTGCCACTGCTAAAATAAATCCTGGCCATAAATAACCCCATAAATGAAATAGTGTAGACAGCTGACAGGTAAGACCGCTAACTAGCAGTATTCCTCCCGGAACAAGTACTCCGGCGTCTGATGTCTTTGCTGCAAAAAACGAATACTGAAATGTCAACCCAATAATTATAAGAATCATTGGCCAGAAATGAGAAAAAAGAAATCCAATATCAAAGATATTAAAGTAAATCTCAAAAATTCCAGTATTGTCTAGGAAATAAAGAATACCCAATAAAATAAGTACTATTCCTACAATCATAGTTCCCTTGCGCTTATTATTCATATTATTAACCTCCCACGCCATATCCAAGGCATAAAATATTTAAACTATAGTGGAGAGCTTCGCTTCTTGCGCTAACCCCATGCAAACACCTTACAAATAAAGGTAAAAAGCCTTTTGTTGACTTTATACGGCTTGATTATACACCATTTTGCACAGACTTTGTTTTGTAGCAAGACACCTTGTGTTTTTAAGCTTAATTGCACTATATAGATGAAATTTTGCTTTAACGAGCCTCTAGTTTTAAGGTTTTAAAAAACAGGTTGATACACAAGAATTTACTTAACTACTAATAGCCTGTTCCAATCATTGTAAGCATTTGTTTCATACTATATTATAAGGTTAATAATATAAAAAGTCTGAAATTTTTTATCTAATTAAAAGAACTAAATTGACTCTACTCTTGATATACTTTTTCTAATATCATCTCTTTGCATTCGCCAGATAGTATACCGTATACCACTCGAAATGATGTCAGCTATTTTCATCACAGTACAAAGCCTGGTATTTTGCAGAGTTAAAAAATCCATAAAGCCACTAAAATTAACTATTCCAGTAATGTGCATATTCCCAATCGGCTGTAAGTCTTTATTAACTGCTGAGCCAGGCTTTATGGAACCCTTTCCTACTGTAATATGGCCTACATGC